>CAKZOR010000134.1 GCA_937136755.1 uncultured Flavobacteriaceae bacterium
AACAAATGTTTTAATACATACCTTTATTGCAAACAAAAAAATCAATTATGAAAAAGTTAAGTGTATTAAGCGTATTATTATTTAGTGCTATTTTTTCCTTTCAGGTGAAAGCACAAGGAACAATTGTAGATGCTGCAGTAGGGAATGAAGATTTCTCCACCTTAGTAACAGCATTAACAGCTGCAGATCTTGTGTCAGCATTACAGGGAGATGGGCCTTTTACGGTTTTTGCTCCTACCAATGCCGCTTTTGGTAAGTTAGACAGTGCTACTTTAAATTCATTATTAGAAGCAGAGAACAAAGCTACTTTGTCTGGTATTTTAACTTACCATGTAGTGTCTGGAAAATTAGCTGCAGCAGACGTTGTAGCTGCGCTTGAAAAAGGGAATGGAAAAGTAACCCTACCAACCCTTAACGGTCAAAACATTACCGTGATGCAAAAAGACGGGAAAATTTGGATTAAAGATGCTAAAGGGAATTACAGTGAAATTGTTGCTACAGATGTAATGGGCTCCAATGGTGTAATTCATGTGATCAATACAGTGATCATGCCCAACTAATTATTTAAAGGCCCTTGTGATATTTCACAGGGGCTTTTTTCAATAACTGTAACAAAAGTTTTTTTGGGCTATCTTTAAAAGGAATAACATTTTAAATATTAAACACCATGAAGTTACTGGCCATTCTTTCACTTTTATTTCTAAGTCCTGCCAATGAACAATCTATTGATACTAAAGATGGGGGAAAGCTCAAATTCTACAATGAAGGTTGCCGCTCTAATAATGGAGAAAACTGTGATATTATTATTGAAAAGTATGATCCCTCTAAAAAACTGAGCTGGAAGGCAGCGGTTGGAGGAAGTTCATGGGATTATGTAGAAGATGTCATAGAGGTAGCAGATGGATTTTTAGTCTTGGGAAACACCAGTTCCTACGGTCAAGGAAACCTAGATGTTTATGTGGTTAAGTTAGATCCCCAAGGAAAAGAACAATGGTTTAGGACTTATGGCGCCTTTTTTAACGAATACGGAAGAACTATTGCGCCTAGTGGCGACCCAGATGGCGGCTATATTATAAAGGGAGAGCGCCAGCACTGCCTTAAAGAAAATGTATCTCAGGACTGTTATATGAAACCCCTTACGATTAAAATAAATGAGATTGGAGACAATCTTTATGAGCAATAAGATTTAAAAAAAAGCCCCTCAATTGAGGGGCTTTTTTTATTTTTATACGCTATGTTAGAACACTATTTTGATTGTCCCCATTGTTGGGAGTCCCAGCTTAAAATGATAGACCCTTCAGTAGGGTTACAGGAATTTATTGAAGACTGTGAGGTCTGTTGTAATCCCATTCAGTTTCAAATAGGAGTCTCCTATAATGAGGTGAGTGAATTTTCAGCGGAACCTATTGGGCAATAGGAAAAGCAGTCCTTTAAACAGAGGATTATCTCATTTTTTCCAAATACACGGCTTGTTTTACTTTGCCATCTTCTACCGCGACCAATTGTTTGTCTAGAATCATCCAAGCGCCGTCGTGCTGAACATTTACATGGTCGTTGTCTATATCTTCTATTTCCAGTTGTCCTTGGTTGTTAATGAACCACTTAAGGGTTTCTGTTTCTGTGGTGTCTTCATCTTTATTGTGAATCTTTAGCAAGACTTCGTTGTTTCGCTTAAAGTCAAAACGAATGTCTACGTGATTCATGGCGGTGGTGACAATACCAGATACGGCACCTACTAAGGCTTTTTCTAAAAAGTTAAGATCACTGTCTTTGTCTTGAATTTCTTTTTGAAGGTCTATATGCAGCTTCCATTCGCCCAGCACGTCTCTGTCTTTTACTTTAGATTGTGCATTTACAAATGAGCTGCTTAATAGCGCTACCATACATAATAAGACTATTTTTTTCATGGGGGTATTTTTAAGGGTTTATATTATGACGAACCTGGGGGTTAATTGTTACAAAAAAACCCCGCATCTATTGCGGGGTTTTAAATGAATCAATGGCGCCTTGGTTTAAGATGTAAAGCGCAGGCAGTTACTCAATGCCTTGTCCAGCCATATAAGGGGCTCCGGCTTTTTTAAGTGCCGCTTCTATAGCAGGTACTTTTTCTTCAGCCACCTCTTTAATAGCCGCCTTCATATTTTCCAATAATTCAGCAGCAATAGTTAAGCTCTGCTTATGAAGAGGTGTTGGGCCATAGGTGGTACTCATTCCCCTCATAGCTACACCAAGGTGATCTTGCCACGAGGCAGGATTACGCTCTCCTATAACATTTTTAGAAGGGCTACCATCTATTTGTTTGCGTAAACCAGCCAAGGCTTTTTTAGCGTCGGTGATTTGAGTTAAAATAGCCTCAGGATCTGTAGCAGTTCTATATAAGGCTGTTTCAAACAGCGCTAGTTTTTTATCTGCCATAGACAGGGCGTCTTCATAGGCAGCGCTTTCATTTAAAAGGGCTTTAACACGTTTAAAGTAATTGTTAAACGCCGCGTAATCTACCCCTTTTAACACTCCTTCTCTGATGGGTTTTACCTCAAAAGATACTGGGCCGTCTAAGGGTGTAATAACGCCTTCTTTTTCCATAGAAAGATGGGCCATATAGGTTCCAGGAGTAGCCATTGGGCCACCAGATCTCCAGCCGCCACGCCCATTTCTTACAGGATATGGATTGGCATGCCTAAGGTCCCAGGCAATTCTTTGAGATCCTTTTTTAGGCTTAGCCGTGATGGTTCTGATCAAGTTGCCCTGAGCATCTTTGATGTGAAGTAATAATTTAGCAGCTGTTTCAGAAGCCTCTGCATCTAATGCGTCCCAGCCCGGGAAAGGCACAGGGTCATTGGCGCCTAATTTTTTCTCAGCGGCTTTTCTTTTGGCTTTTAAACTTTTGTAGTCCTCTTTCATATGAACCGTGAATTCTGCCCCGAAAGTAGGATTTTCTGCAAAGTAGTAGTCTGCGCCTGTATTTCCTACATTGCTTCTTGGCACATACCATTTGGCTGTTCTTGGCGCAAATAAAGTGGCTTTTTTGCTGAGGTTTTCAGCAGTGAAGTCTCTCAATGGGGCATAGTTGTCTAGCACAAAGAAACCACGGCCAAAAGACGCCGCTACCAAGTCATTTTCTTCTCTTTGAATGGTAATATCTCTAAAAGAAATGGTGGGCGTACCACTCATTTTTTGCCAATCTTGACCACCGTTTAAGGAGGCGAAAATACCATTCTCAGTGGCTGCAAAAAGCAGGTCTTTTTTAACATAATCCTGTACCATTCTCCAAACTAGGTTTCGTTCTCCAAGATTTTTACCTAGGGAGCGCCATGTTTTACCCATGTCATTAGACACAAATAAATACGGTTTGTAATCTCCTTCTTTGTGGTTGTCTAAGGACACATATACGGTGTTTTTGTCAAAGAGGTCTGCTTTAATATCGTTTACAAACGCCCTAGAGGGTAGCCCTAATTTGGTCACAGGAATTTTAGTCCAATTGTTCCCTCCGTCTGTGGTGTATTGAATAATACCGTCGTCTGTACCTGCCCAAAGCAATCCTTCTTGCACCTCAGATTCAGACAAAGAGGTAATGGTGTTGTAATTAGACATAGCCCTTACATCCCAGGCATTGTCCCAAGACTGTTGCTTGCCCATAATAGGCAGCTCAATGCGCTCTTCATTTCTAGTCAAGTCTCCAGAGATAGGGGTCCAAGAATCTCCTCTGTCTTCCGACTTCCAAACGCGGTAAGAGGCAAAATATAGTCTAGAAGCTTTGTGTGGGCTCACTAATATAGGGGCGTCCCAATTAAAACGCTCATGGGGTTCACCCGCCCTAGCTTGTGGCTGAATCATGACAGGCTCTCCTGTAGTAAGGTCTACTCTGTGTAAACCCCCTTGCTGAGTTTCTGCGTATATAATGTTTGGGTTTTCTGGGTCTGTAGCAGACTGATGCCCGTCTGCAAACAAGGTTTTATACCAGTGTTTGTTGGCAATACCTTCTCGCTCATCTGTAGCAGAAGGCCCTCCAGAAGAACCGTTATCTTGGGTCCCTCCAAAGATGTGATAAAAAGGTTTGGCGTTGTTAACGGCCACCTTGTAGTATTGGGTAAGCGGTAAGTTTTTGTGGTATTTCCAAGTATCTGCCAGGTCAAAACTCTCATAGATTCCAGCATCTGTTCCCAACATAATATAGTTAGGATCGTCTTTTTTAAAGACAATGGCATGGTTGTCTGAGTGTTTGTCAGATTCTTTTAAAGTAGTAAAATTAGCCCCACCATCTTCTGACGTCAGTACCCTAACATTCATGAGGTATAAACGGTCAAATTTGTGCGGACTGGCATATAACTCTTGGTAGTAGTGGGGTCCGGTTCCACCAGAAACAGTGTTGGACATTTTTTTCCAAGAACTTCCGCGGTCTTCAGATCTAAAAACACCTCCAGTGGTTCTGTCTAATTCTATAGCTGCATAGACCACATCTGGTTTTTGTGGGGAAATGGCCAAGCCTATTTTACCGAGGTTTGAACTTGGAATACCAGAAGTGAGTTTGGTCCAGGTGTCTCCCCCGTCTGTAGAGCGGTGAATGCCAGATCCAGGCCCACCACCCATATAGGCGGCTACTGTTCTGTGTCTGTCCCAAGTGGCAGCGTATAAGACGTCTGCATTTCTAGGGTCCATTAATAGGTCAGTGGCACCGGTCCATACGTTGTCTCCAAGTACTTTCTTCCAGTTTTTTCCACCGTCCGTTGTTTTGTATACCCCACGGTCTCCGCCAGAACTCCATAAAGGCCCCTGAGCGGCTACCCATACCACCTCAGCATTGTCTGGATGTACAATAATTTTAGAGATGTGCTCTGAGTTTGGAAGCCCCATGTTTTTCCATGACTTTCCACCGTCTGTACTTCTGTACACACCGTCTCCAAAGGCAATATGTCGCCCTCCAACATTTTCTCCACTTCCTACCCAAACCGTACTAGGGTTGTTGGGATCTATGGTTACACAGCCGGTAGCAAAGGTACCTTGACCTTCAAAAATAGATTGCCAAGTGGTTCCGGCATTTTCTGTTTTCCAAACCCCTGAAGAAGCGGTGGCTACATACCAAAGGTTGTCGTTTTCAGGATGCATGGCTATATCTGAAATACGTCCAGATAAAAATGCAGGGCCCACGTTTCTAAATTTAAAGGCGTCTAAAGAGACCTTCTCTGAGCTTGTTTCAGTAGTCTTCTTTTTTCTTCTTTGTGCCTGTGCATCTTCCACGGATATGAACAGCATAAAAAAGGCCAAAAAAGGTATTAAAATTTTTTTCATGAGTTGGTTTTTTTGGTTTTCCCTTCTAGGGGAATTGTTAAGTACCTAAAGATACAGAATTAGTGCAAGCAAAAAAACATCGGCCAAAGGCCTAAAAAATCGGATGATTGACACAAAAAGACAAAAAGCTGGATTATAAGGTATCTTTAATACAAAGGCGGCAAAGCGTTAAAAACATGAATATGCTACAATCAAATTTGAGTAAAAACCTAAGGGAACACGGATACGACCTGCTTGGCGGGCCAATTAGAAGTTATAAATTATTGCAGTTGTGGCTTAAGGTTCCCGCCAATCCTATTGAGTTGTATTACGCCCACATAAATCATGCATTTGAGTCTAAAAAGTCTCTTGAAGTGTCTGAGAATAGCGCATTAAAAGTGTCTTCTAGGTATAAAAACGAATATATGTTTAATATGGGAATGTCTTTGTTAGAACCGCTTTTAAGTGCTTTTGGGCTTGGAAACCTCTCTTTGGAAACCCTAATCACCTCAGGAAAGTCTATAAGCATCTCTTATGAAGGGTCAGAGTCTGAGGAATTGGTGATGGGAAGTTTGGAAAATTATTTGCATCAGGCAGATTATTTACATCCCAATCCTAGCCTGTTCTCCCACGCAAACAAGGATCAAATTTTACTAATTTCTGGTGTCTTGTGGGCTAAGAATCTCGTGATTACCATAGAGACAGATATTGAAATATCTCCTTCGCTAATATTAAAGTTAGATAAAAAGACAGATGGGAAACTCAATACTTTTAAGAAAAATGACAAGGTGCTAAAGCTTGTTTCGGAGGGTAAAATGCCTTTTCCTATTGCGGTAAAAGCAAACAGATTACATTTTGACAAAGGCCATTTTAAAGGGAGTAATTTAGTGACAGACAATCGCTCTTTGTTTTAGGATTTTTATCTATAGCGTTTCATAACAGAGGAAAGGGTGCTAAGCAAAATTTCTTTGGTATCTTTAAAGGGTATAACTTAAAACCCTTTCTTATGCTATTGAGATTATTTACCCTGCTGTTGTGTTGCAGTAGCATGGCTTTTGGCCAAGACTATTTTTATGAAAAATACGCCCCTTTTAATCAGGAGGTGGCTTCTCCAGCGTCTTTTCTAGGATATGACATTGGCAGCCAACACAGCCGTCATGATTTAATTGTGGGGTATTTAGAACAATTGGCAGCGGAATCTGACCGCGCTCAAATCATGCCCTACGGAAAAACACACGAAGGGAGAAAGCTCGCTTTTTTAGTGGTGAGTAGCCCTGAAAACCTCGCTAGATTGTCCGAAATTAAAGCAGCGCATATAGCCTCTATAAAAAGTGGGGAAGCGCCAAAAGGCAAAGCACTTCCGTTGATTATAAACCTAGCGTATAATGTACACGGTAACGAACCGTCCAGTTCAGAGGCGGCCCTTTTGGCGGCCTATACGTTTGTGGCGTCCAAAAATGCTGAGATAGAAAAATACTTAGAGAACGCCGTTATTTTTATAGATCCAACAATCAATCCAGACGGTAGAGATAGACACACCCAGTGGGCCAATACCTATAAAGGGAGTCCTTTGGTGGCAGACCCTCAAGATGCAGAGCACAATGAATATTGGCCTGGGGGTAGAACCAACCATTATTGGTTTGACCTTAACCGAGACTGGTTGTTAACCGTAAATCCTGAAAGCCAAGGGAAGGTGGCCTGGTCGCACGAATGGTACCCTAATGTAGTCACTGATTTTCACGAAATGGGCAGCCAGAGCACCTACTTTTTTGAGCCTATGAAACCCAATGCTTCTTGGGACCCCATTATGCCCAAAGAAAATTACACCACCTTGAATGATCTTTTTGGAAGTTATTTTTCAAAAGCCTTAGATAGTATTGGTTCTTTGTACTTTACCAAAGAAGCTTTTGATGGCACTTATCCTGGATACGGCTCTTCTTACCCAGACCTTCAAGGCGCTTTGGCCTTGTTGTTTGAACAAGCTAGTTCTAGGGGGTTAAAGCAGACCACTGCTTTTGGGGAAATTACCTTCCCTTTTACGATTAGAAACCAGTACGTTTCTAGTATTACGACGGTAAAGGCAGCGGTAGAAAATGCTGCTATGCTTCAGGCGTATCAGCGAGATTTTTTTAAGACGGCTTTTTCAAATGCCGCAGCCAGTAAAATTAAAGGCTACTCTTTTAAAGAAACGGATCAAAACCTAGCCAAGGCATTTATTGGAAAACTGAACACCCACAAGGTCTCTGTGTACGAGACCGCAAAAGACCAATATGTAGTGCCTACCGCTCAGGCGCAGTACCGAATGGTTCAGAGTTTCTTTGAGACCTACAATAAATACAGGGATTCTGTTTATTATGACGCCAGCGCTTGGTCTGTGGCTAATTTTTTTAATATTGCTTATAAGCCCCTCACCAAACTCCCTAAGTTGGGCAACCCTATAAAGGAAGCAGACGTAGTAAAAGCACCTGCTTTTGTCCCTTCAGACTATGCGTATGCCATTGACGCTAGAGATTACAATGTGCCTGCAGCCATAACTCATTTACAAAAAAATGGTGTAGTGCTTTCCGCGGCCTTTAAGCCTTTTAAAGTGTCTACTTCAGATGGTGCAAAGTCTTTTTCATACGGATCCCTGATGGTTCCTGTAGCGCTACAAAAAATCTCCAAGGACAGCTTGGCCAGCCTTATGGCAGACTTACCTAATAAATTAGGCGTTTCAGTGTCTGCTGTGTCATCTGGTTTAAGCCTTTCGGGAGTAGATTTAGGAAGTAGGAATGTACGCCCATTACAAGCACCTAAAGCCGCTATGATTATTGGGAATGGCACTTCTTCTTATGAAGCAGGAGAGATTTGGCATTTGTTGGACACTCGCGTGGGTATGCCTATTAGTAAATTACCTATCAGAAATGTAGACCGTGTTTCACTAGATGCCTACAATACTTTAGTCATGGTCTCGGGCCGGTATGCTTTGTCTGAGCGGTTTACAAAAAAACTATCTGATTGGGTGTCTAAAGGAAACACTTTAATCACTATTGGAAGCGGTTCTTCGTGGGCGGTGAACGCTAAATTTGTAAATGAAAAACTGATTAAGGCTCCCTCAGACTCTACTGAAATAGTTCAGAGAAAACCCTATGTAGACGCTAGAGAAAATATAGGAAAAGAAGCGCTAGGCGGGGTATTTTTGAAAGGAGATTTAGATCTTTCGCATCCGCTCGGATTTGGGTATGACCAGTCTAGAATTGCTTTGTATAAAAACAATGAGGTTTGGCTGTCTCCTTCGAAAAGCGCCTATGGTACCGTGATAGATTATACAGACAACCCACATTTAGACGGCTATATTTCACCAAAAAACAGTCGTGATTTTTTACCTAAAAGCGCCTCACTCATTGTGAGTCCCAAAGGCAGTGGCCGTGTGGTGATGTTTGCAGATAACCCAAATTTCAGAGGAGTGAATTACGGAATGAATAGGCTTTTCTTAAATGCTATATTTTTAGGAAACCATATACAGGTACCTGCCGAATAAAGAGGAGTACTTCATTAGCGCCCGTCTCTTTTCATAAAAAACCCCCAGCCGTAGGCTGGGGGTTTTTGTTTTATAGACCTGGGATACTCCAGCCTTCTCTGTAGGGCTTTGTAACAAATTGGTTGGCGTCTTCGAAATTAGTAATACGCATATTTTCTCCATCCCAACGTAATTTTTTCCTTCCGTAGAATTCCATATTGCCGGCTTCATTTTCCTTTCTGAGCATATGACTTCTAATGGCTATATTACCCATTAGTACCGTTTCCGTGAACGGCCCTGCATAGTCAAAAGAAGACGTAAGCGCTTTGTGTTTGTCAGAATTAAAACCAGCTTTACAGGCCTCTGTCCAAGCGGCGTTATGAAGGGCGTCTAAGTTGCCTTGTACACTGGTGTCAAAGGGCTGAGGTTCCATGCCTTTTTTAAATAAAATAGGGTTGTTTCCGTAGTCGGTACAGGTAATAATACCTTCAGAACCCATCATCATTACCCCACTGCTAGAAGCGGAGTAGTAATCGCTAATTTCATCTGGAATAGCTGGCGTAATGCCTCCGTCTGTCCATTCTAATTCAACCCCTGATTGCCCTGCAATTTTACTAGGAAAGTCTATGGTTACTTTGGAAGCTACTGGGCATCCTTCAGGGACGTAGTCTGGAGTCCACATTCTAGAGTAAATATTGGCTACACTACATTGCACTCCTGTAGGGTACCCTAGATTTAACACTTTGTAAGGAACATCTAGTAAATGACAACCCATGTCTCCAAGGGCTCCAGTTCCGTACTCCCAAAACCCCCTCCAATCAAATGGGTGCAATCCTGGAGTGTATTCTTTATTAGATGCTGGGCCAAGCCATAGATCCCAATCCAAGCCCTGTGGTTTTTTAGAAGGGTTTGCCTCAGGTGCTCCTTTTCCTTGAGGCCATACGGGTCTGTTGGTCCAGATAAAAACTTTTTTAACGTCTCCTATGGCATTTCCGTCTATCCATTCTTTGATTTTGACCACTCCCAAAGAAGAGCCTCCTTGGTTTCCCATTTGAGTAACCACCTGTTGTTTTCTCGCTAAATGAGTCAAGTGCCTAGCTTCTGCTATGGTATGGGTCAGTGGTTTTTGAACATATACATGTAAATTACGCATCATGGCCTCATGGGCAATGATTGCGTGGGTATGATCTGGCGTAGAAATGGTTACTGCATCTAGGTCTTTTTGCTGGTCTAGCATTTTTCTAAAATCATGAAAAAAAGCAGCTCCCTCGTGTCTTTCCATGGCGTTTTTTGCCATGGCAGGATCTACATCACAAAGTGCCGCAACCCTATTTTTACCTCCATTATATGCGTTGTTTATATCAGAGCCGCCTTTTCCTCCAGCACCAATTGCACCAACGACCAGTTGGTCACTAGGGGCTGTAAAACCAGTTCCTCCTATAACGTGCCTGGGCACAATATAAAAACCAGTTCCTATCAAGGCGCTTTTTTTTATAAAATCTCTTCTGTTGTTTTTTGTTTTCATGAATTTGATCAGTATTTGGTGGTTGTTTAAATGACTTATAATTTAAGGCACTATACGTAGTGACAATAATTTTTACAGCTATTAAATTAATGAAAAAAAGGTTTCCTTATATTTTTGTGCTTTTATAATGACAATTCTATTCCCATATAAAGGTGTCTTGTTGGCGCGGCCTCGTAAAACCTCCCTCCAAAAGCATTAATTCTAATATTGTCAAAATAAAGACTATTCGTCAGGTTATTAATACCAGCAAAAAGCTTGAGGGCGCCATTTTTTAAAGGCAGTTGTTTTGCGCCTGAAAGATTTAACACGCTATATGGAGCGACTTTTACACTGTTGTTATTGTTGGCCATTAAGGCCCCTATATGCTGATATTCTAATCGTATTTGCCCTTGGGCCGGAAGTTTAATTTGTATTTGTGAATTAAAATGATGGCTTGGAATGCCAGGAATTCTCTTTCCTGACAGTTCAGTAATTGCTGTGTTTTCTTTAAAGGTGAAGTTTGCAAAGCTTGCTGAATTGCTCCATTCCAGAATATTTCCAATTAATGAGACCATTGCCTCAACACCCCTTCTTTGTGTTGCGCCACTATTTTTAAAAAATTGTCTCTGTGGAAATTCAGGCAACTCATAAGGCAAAATTTCTCCATTTGACTCACTTATAAAACCACTGATCTCCCAATTTAATTTGTAGCTATTTTTTATGAACTGTTTGCCCCTGTAGGTTAATTCTATATTATTAGATTTTATAGGATCTAGGGTTTCGTTAAAACCCAAGCTTCCGTCTGGAGCATTACTCAGTTCACTTAAGGTAGGGGTTTCGAAGCTTTGCGCATAGGAGAAGCTTATGTATTGATTAGCGCCTATTTTTCTGCCTAATGCGGCCGATGGGCTTAAGGCGGTAAAATTTCTTTTTTGGTTTTTGTCCATATTTATATGGATGAGGTCTGTCCTTAAAGCAGCGCTAAGCACCCATTTTTGAAACGGAATTTTACCAGTGATAAATCCATGACTGTTAGAAAAAACCTCATTTTGTTGTGCGACCAATGCACCAACAACACCTTTTTCATTTTGAAACCTACTTCTAAGGTCGCTTTGCAAAGCATGACCTATTCCCACAACCAACTGCTGCTTGTTCTCTCCCTTAAAAATGGCTTTTGAGCCAAATCCGTAATAGTTTCTTTTAAATGCAGAGACGCCACCATTTAAAAAAGGCAATAGCCCTTGAAAGTCTCTTTGGGCAAAAAAGGCATAGGAGTTCATTTCAAAGGCATTATTTAAAGCGCTAAATCCCCTCTTATTAGGGGTGTATTGGTGGCTTAAACCAAATTTTAAATGATTTATTTTTTCTGTTGTTTGGTAAACAACATTAGCCTCTCTTGCCATTCTTCTCCCGTTTGTAACTTGGTCTAGACTTAAACTGCCAGGGTCATTGGCATAGGGACTGTCGGTATAATTGAACTGTCCTTTTAGGGAGTGATTTTTGGCTAATTGATAGGAAAATGTCCCATTTAGTTGGCTTTGTTTAAACCCACTCAAGGCCCTATATCCCTCAGAGACGCTATGGTTAAAATGCCAAAGAGATTTAAATTTATTTTCACCTAAAGCGAATGTTAGCTGAGAAGTAGCCAATCCAAAAGCCCCGACCATGGCTCGGAATTTTAAGGTATTTGCCCCCAAGTTCTCCTGGGTGCTCATTAAAATTACTCCACCAGCGGCATTGCCATAGAGCGCGCTACTAGGCCCCCTGAGCACTTCAATATTAGATAAAATACTAATCGGTATATTATCTATTTGTCCTTGACCATCTGGGGTGGTTTCTGGTATGCCGTCTATGTTGAGGTAAACACCTCTAATACCAAAAGCGGCTCTAGCGCCAAAACCTCTAATAGAGATTCGCAAGTCTTGGTTGTAGTTATATTGGTTTTGGGCAAATAAACCGGGCACCTGGCCCAGATATTCTTTTAGTGATAGTTGGGGAGAGGTTTCATGAATTTTTTTGGCATTCACAAAGCTAGAGGCAGTAGGTGCGTCTAATAAATTTGTTGTAATTAATGAGGCAGTTAGCACCACTTCGTTTAAAGCAGTCGTGTCTATGACTTTTTCGCTCCGGTCTTGGCTGAAAGTAATATTTGAGACTGAAAAAGCAAAAAATAAAGCGAATGCTAAGCGTAATTTTGAAACCATTAATAGTAGTAATTATCTTTGCTACTAAGGTATTGATAATTATTTGAGACTTTTTATTTTTCTAAACGAACCACGAATTGGGACACTTTTAAACTGTAGACCCTAATTCTTTTGTCTTCTAATGATTTTTCACTTACAATAGGCGTTTCTTCCCCTCCTAACACATAGGAAAGTTTTAGGTTTAAAGACTCTATTAGGTTGTTTTTAATTTTCTCATTGTGAGACTTGGTGAGGCTTTCGTTATAAATAAGCGCAAGTAGTTGTGCAGATTCTAAGGCTGTTTTTACAATGAGTGTTTTTAGAATGAGATACTCTGCCGGCTCTAAAAAAGTTTCTTTTTTGTTCAGGCTTATTTTGTGCTCAAAAACCAAGAGGGTCTTTTTCTTCTTTTTTCTTTTTTTCAATAGCCACCAAACAAACCCAAAAGAAAAGAAAATAAAGCTAGTTATAGCGATTAAATAATATTTACTTCTATTGTTTACAAACAAAGCACCACTTGTGGTTTCTTTAGGTATAAATATACTTTCAGGAACTTTTGTGAGAACAAGATCCTGTTCATTACTGTTGTAATAATAATAAAACCCCCTGTATTTATACAAAGGATGGGTTCTAGCTACATTAAAATAGATGGGATTTTCTTTGTAATAGGTGACTCTATTATTGTACGGGTCAATTTTAATTAAGCCCTTTTGTGTGTTAAATATTTCGAAAGTTTCTTTAAAATCACCCTTTACCCTTCTGTATGAAGCGATGTTTTTAATATCGCTCTCCCCTATATACTTCCAGATTTTTGATTTAAAATGATACGACCATACGGCATTCACAGGCACATAGTTTAACCGATCATGGTCATTTACATGATAGCCGCCAAATATGAATAAATCTGATTTACTTAAATGATGAATTTGATTGTAGGCGCTTTGAGGAACTTCTTTACTTTTAAAAGAAATGACCTCCCAGCCTTTTGAGACTGGGTTTAAATAGGTGAGCGCGTTTGAGGTAGTCCAGTAGCCATAACCACCGTATTTATAAATGCTGTCGTTTCTATTGAACAAACTACTAAAGGATTGCCAATGGACAATGTCTGAACGGTCTATTCTAACCAAACTGTCATTTTCAAAAGCGTACACCTTTCCACCATCCTTTTCTGATAATAATAATGTATTGTTTTGCCAAATAGGACGGTATTCAATAAATGTAAATTCTGGGGGTAATTTTAAAGCGGTTTTGCTATTTATTTTAAAAACTTCCAGATCGATTGTGGTTAAACTATCCCCTGAAAATTGAAGCAGCAGTCCCTTTTCTCTGTCTAGCGCGGTTAGCTGTTGGTCGGAAACTTTAAAGATAATTTCTTGACCAAGTACAGGAAGGCTAAAAAGCAACAATAAAAAAAGTCTTTTTTTAAACATCGGGGTAGACAGGGATCTAGATTTTAGAAAGATGATTTTTCTAAGATTTGTTAAAAAATAAATATACAATATTATCATTATAAACCGTGCTCAAGCAATAAAACTACTTTAAAAACAACACTATTGCCCCTAAGGAGGTAAGCACTAGTATCATTTTTCTAAAAAACGCATCTGAAATTTTGTGTACAAAAAATACTCCTGTAAGTAAACCTAATAAAGTACCTGGAAGCAGGATTAAAAATATTTTTAAACTCTCTGGGGTGACGGTCTTCCATACAAAAATATGAAAAGGGAGCTTGAA
>CAKZOR010000135.1 GCA_937136755.1 uncultured Flavobacteriaceae bacterium
AGGTGGTTTCTTTTGTGTATTCTCACAAAGATTATATGAGCCAAAATGCCCTGTCTTTTTTTGAAATGACTGTGGCTATGGCATTTGATTATTTTGCATCAGCTAGGGTAGACATTGCCATTATAGAAGTAGGTCTTGGAGGGCGTTTAGACGCCACTAACATTATTAAACCTGAAGTCTCGTTAATTACCAATATTGGTTTTGATCATATGGATTTACTGGGCAATACCCTTGCTCAGATAGCGATTGAAAAAGCTGGAATAATAAAGCCTAATGTTCCGGTCGTTATTAGTGAGTGGCACAGAGATACTGAGGCTGCTTTTAAAGCAAAATCTGCTGCTGCAGGGGCGCCTATTTATTTTGCCAGTGATATTATTGAAAAGCAATATTCTACAGATTTAAAGGGCGCTTATCAAGAAAAAAACATAAAAGGTGTTGTAACTGTACTCAGACATTTGTCAGGGTTTAATGTGACCTCCAAACACATTAAAGCGGGTTTGTCTAATGTGGTAGGTATTACGGGATTATTAGGCAGGTGGCAGGTACTGCTCAATGAGCCACTTGTTATTGCAGATACTGCGCATAACGAGGCAGGCATTTCATTGGTGGTTAAGCAGCTTCTGAATACACCTCACAAACGCCTTCATATGGTTTTGGGCTTTGTTAAAGACAAGGATTTAGATACTATTCTGCCTTTATTGCCAGTAGACGCATTGTATTATATTGCTGCTCCAGCCATTCAAAGGGGCTTAGAACCTTTGGTTTTTATTGAACAAGCAAAACGGTACAATCTTTTTTGCAACCACTACGAATCTGTAAATGAAGCCTTTAAAGCGGCAAAAAAGCAAGCTAAAAAAGAAGACTTGGTTTTTATTGGAGGAAGTAATTTTGTGGTGGCTGAGGTGGTTTAAAAAAATGTATCTTTTTTTATTTTTTTCTTTTGGGAACTAAAAAACAATCCTATATTTGCACTCGCTTCTGCAAAGAAGCAAAGTAAGGGCCCTTAGCTCAGCTGGTTCAGAGCACCTGCCTTACAAGCAGGGGGTCACTGGTTCGAACCCAGTAGGGCCCACAAAAAGCCTCTCATTTATGAGAGGCTTTTTTTATACCCAAAAATCACTTAATCCCCTATTTTGAGTAGTTGATTTGAATTTTTGGCCTTGGAGGGGATTGGTATGAATATTGTTTTATATTTGAAAAGCACTTAATAAAACCTGAAAGATGAGATATCTATTGACTGTATTGATTTGTTTGAGCGTTATGACTATTTCAGTAGCTCAAGATAATAATGAGAATAGTAAAGAGCCAACTAAAAAAGAGCTTAAAAAGCTGGCCAAACAAAGGGCTAAGCGTATAAAGGCGGAGGCTGAAGCTAAAAAATTTAATGAATATAGGATAGATATAAATGCACCAACAGTGGCCCAAGCCATTAGGCAGTATTTAGGTGCTGCAAGGGTTCAGGGGAATAATGTAACCCTTAGAGATAGAAGTTCAATGAACACCGGTTCTCCATACGCTGTTTGGGACGTAGACGGCGCTGTTAGAGATACGCCACCGGCAGGATTAGACCTTACTACGATTAGATATGTAAAAGTACTACGGTCTTTATCTGAAACAAATAAATATGGATTTATTGGTGGTGCAGGAGTTATTGTTATAAAAACAACACTTACCTATAAAGAGTAGATTTATAAAACAGAATACAATCTTGTTTTAAAATTAATATGATACATTTGAGAGTATTTTAGTATACTTGTATTATGTTGAGAATATTGTTTTTGTTTTTTGCGGTAAGCGTTTACGCTCAAGAAATACAAAATTCCGACAGGCCTATTATTTGGAAAGATAGTCTCTTTTTATTCAATCAAGAAACTGTTAGCGTTGCTCCAATTAAATCAACAACTAGCTTTTCTTTTAGTTCAAGATCTTATAAAGCTATTGCCGATATTTCAGCCAAAAAAGCTTCTATCATATCTACAGACGAGGCTATTTTGTTTTTAGATCAAATGGGTGGCGCAGTGTATGCTTTTGAATCAGATTCATTAATTAGGATAGATAAGTCTTACAAGCATAGAATGCAAATAGACGCCTCTTTGTTTGTAAAAAATGACACCGTATTTAAATATGGAGGCTACGGATTTTGGTCTGTTCGAAATTTTCTTACTTTTTTTGACGGTCAAACAAAGGAATGGGAAGTTTATGCTCCAAAAAACTCAGACCTTATTCCAGAAGGCACCTCTGCTTCATATGCTTCCTTATTAAACGATGAAATTATCTTTTTTGGTGGTGACAAACTCAACCCTTTTGATCAGGTAGATTTTTCCCCTTCTAATGATATTTGGAAATTTAATTTTAAATCTAAGAAATGGACTTTTTTAGGAAAGAGCGATATTGATTTTACTCAGATTAAAGGCGTGGTTAAAATGGGGCATGAGTTGCTATTTATTGAAGATAAATATTTAAAACTTATTAATCCATTTGAAAACAGCATTAAATTATTTCAAAAAAATACCTTACATTACAGGTTGTCTACAGCTACTTCAAGAGGTTTAAATCCAATTTTCTACAACAATCAGTTTTATTGCTTTGTCAATTCAAATGCCACAGAGAATATTGGTTTAGAAGTGAGGGGTGTAGACGAATTCTTTGGTCCTATTATATCTGAAACAAAACTTTACAATGACTTTAATTACCTATGGCTTTTAGG
>CAKZOR010000136.1 GCA_937136755.1 uncultured Flavobacteriaceae bacterium
AATGAGACATATTACGTCGGGCTTAGTCCTAATAACTTTAAGTCTTTTTGCGATTGAGGCATTTGCAGATCACTCACCGAAAAAAATGATGAGAAATGTTAAGGCCTATGCGCAGCTTAGCGTGACGGGTAAACTCGGCCCATTTGATGTGAATTATGATAAATTTGGTGAAATTCCTAATGCATCTAAAACTTCTGTTGGAAACAAAAAATTTGATAAATGGCTTGGGGATAAATTTAACCTTGCAGCCATAGTGATGCGGGATGAGAAAATCATCTATGAGCGATATAATAAGAAGCGAAAAATTGACAGTAATACCCCACTATTGGGCATGTCTATGAGCAAGACTGCCATCGCAGCGTCTGTTGGTGGGTTGCTTTGCTCTGGTAAAATTAAATCATTGAATGACAAAGCAGGAAGTTATTCAAAGTTTTTAGCGTCTACGCCCTATGGAGAGGTCTCCATTCGAAACATTCTGCAGATGAATAGCGGTGTTAGCCCGTTAGGCCGGTCTGATGAGAAAAGGTTCAATCAGAAGTCACGGGGAATGCAAAAATTTGATGGTAATGGCAATGTCAGAGAAGCTCTAAATTTTTATAAATCTGCTGCCAGAAATGCTGGCCAAAAAATGAATTACCACTCTACGGATAGTCTGGCTTTATCAATTTTGGTAGAAGAGATTGCGCAAAAATCCCTCGCCAAATATTTTCATAGTGAAATTTACAGCCAATTTGGCATAAGCGGCTTCATGCAATGGACAAGTGATAAATCCGGAACAACGGTATCATTTTCTGATCTCGTAATGACGGCACAGGATTGGGCAAATTTTGGCCAATATCTAATGAGGCAAAAACAGTCAAATTCCTGTCTTGGTAGATATTTTAATGAAGGCGTGAAAAAAGCTGTAGCTACGGGAAAGAAAAATCGTTCTAAATATGGATATCAATCTTGGGTTTTCCCCGTGAATGGTGAAGCAGCGATGGTGCTTCAGGGGCATAGCGGACAATTCATTGTGCTAGATGAGACAACAAGTACATTATTGCTAACTATTTCGGTGAATGAGAAATATAAAGTTGGCAATTTATTTTCAGACATTGGAAAAATTACAGAGCGGTTATCCCAATAATTCTAAAGATTTCTGATTTGCGCAGTGTGAAATGGTAAATGTGTACCACGCCCTATATTTTCATGGTAAACAATTTGCCATAAACCACTGAAAAACATAAACATTTTTTGAAAGAATGGTGCTGGTGGAGAGCCAGCGTTGCCTATGCCCTGCGTCAACTCAAGTCCCCCTTGAGCAATATCAATAGGTTAGCCAATCACTAAGTCATGTCAACAGGCACAGATGTTATACTGTGTGTTATACCAGCGATGACTAAGGTAGTTTGGGGTCAGCATTACGCAAACTTGAGTAGGCGAAAGACACCCCCCGGTGGGTGACGACAAACACAACTTCAAAAAGACCGTTAAAGGGTCGATTGGTTGTTGTTGTTGTGGTTGGCTCTATTGTTGGCGTCAGACAACTGAAAGCAAGGAGAGTGGGTTTAGTCCCATAACCGCACCTTATTTGATTAATATAGCGATCTGAATTAGAAGTTCCGACGTACTGATATTATTAAAATCGTTAAAAGTGAAAGGTGTTGGCATGAAATTATTAACGAAATTGTTCACGGTGGCTTTACTATTGCCAGGTTATTCTTTCGCCGATGGACATTCAGCAGAAGAAGAACATGATAAAAATGTTTGGTATGCAGAATTACGCTACACTAATATCTTTTCAGCTGACGCTAGCTTAGATGACCCAAATACAAGCGGAAGCAAGGTTATTTCTACTCCAGGGTCAGGCGCAGAAGGCTCATCGTCGATGGGCATATCGTTAGGAAAACAAATCAATGAAAATACGGGAATAACTATTGCTTACGAAAAATCAGACATTGACTATGAAGCTGGTGCGGCGGTTAGACAGGATGGGCAGGTCTTCGATTATTTGAATGCATCTGTCGATATGCAGGTAATAATGATTGAAGCCGAGTACAAGAAGCCCATTACCGAAAAGGCCTCATGGTTAGTTTTTGCTGGCTTAGGCTATACAATGTTTGATGTTAAAGATGAGGCAATGGCGGGGTCTTTAAGCAATACACCATTTACAGATGGCCAGCCTTCAGACAATTCTGATACAGCAACGAGAATTGGGATTGGCGGTACTTACAGCATTAGCGATGAGGTAGAACTTATTGCATTAGTTCAAATTTCAAACTACGGAAAAGTGAAGCAACACTTAAATGATGGAAGAAGCGTAGAATATGATGTTGATGGCACTGAAACGGCCCTCCGTTTGAGATACAGCTTTTAAATATCAGAGAAAATGAAGTTTAAAGCACCTATGCCTCTAGTGTTTTAAGGCGAGAATTATATTACTTGGTCTTTAACCTGATATCCTAAAGGATATGCCTAAGTGTAACGCTTAGGCATTTTTTTATGAATGCAGCCAATCTTCAAGGAGCTGTCGCATTCTTTTGGCTGCAAAATAGAGTGTAATTGGCTCACCATTTCTTATTCTTGAACGCCATACCCACTGGATAAGCTCTGTTAAAGCGTGAGCGTCAGTGTAGTGTTTGTTACCGACACCAAGCCATGATGCGAGCGCTGGATTAGGGTACTTATTGTGAAGGTAGATGAGATGAGAGCAATGAGCGAAGTCATT
>CAKZOR010000137.1 GCA_937136755.1 uncultured Flavobacteriaceae bacterium
TCTCGTAAGATTGCAGAATTAGGTATTTATCCAGCAGTAGATCCATTAGATTCTACTTCTAGAATTTTGACCCCTGAAATCTTAGGTAAAGATCATTACGCTTGTGCTCAAAGAGTAAAAGAGTTGTTACAGCGCTATAAAGAATTACAAGATATTATTGCCATCTTAGGGATGGAAGAATTATCCGAAGAAGATAAATTAGCCGTAGGTAGAGCGAGAAGAGTGCAACGTTTCTTGTCTCAGCCATTCCACGTAGCAGAACAGTTTACAGGAATCCCAGGAGTATTGGTAGACATTAAGGAAACCATTAAAGGATTTAATATGATTATGGACGGTGAATTAGATCACTTACCAGAATCTTCTTTTAACTTAAAAGGGACTATTGAAGAGGCTATTGAAGCTGGAGAAAAAATGTTAGCAGAAGCTTAATATTGCTTTTAATTTAAACAACTACTATGTATTTAGAAATTGTATCTCCTGAAGCCACATTGTATGCGGGAGAAATTACAGCGGTAAGTGCCCCTGGTTTAGATGGTTCTTTTCAGGTATTAAGTGCCCACGCTCCATTAGTAGCTTCCTTACAAGCGGGCGCATTAAAAATACAAGGTGTTTCAGCTCTAACTGAAGCCCATGCAGCTAAGTTTTCTGCCCTAGAGAAAGGCGTGTACACCCTTGCTATTAATAGTGGTACTCTAGAAGTTAAAAACAACAAGATTATTGTCTTAGCAGACTAATTCTATCTTATATTTATGTAAAAGCTGCTGAGCATTATCAGCAGCTTTTTTTTTACACATTATTCAATGAAAAATACTTTTAAAACACTTTTAATATTTAGTCTGTTGTCTGTAGGGAAAACAGCTTTTTCACAAGATACTATTGCTACTCAAAACCTTAAGGAAGTGGTGGTGAGTAGTGGAAGAATAGATGTGCCTTTGTCTGAAAATTCAAGGACATTGGTCATAATTGGAAAGGCAGAAATTAAAAATGCAGCTGCGACTAATTTGGCAGACCTACTCCAGTCAGTGGCAGGTGTAGATGTAAGAAGAAGGGGTGCAGGCGGCCAGCAAGCAGATTTATATATCAGGGGAGGTAGTTTTGACCAGACCCTCTTGTTAATTGACGGGATTAAAGTAGACGATCCTCAAACAGGGCATCATACCCTTAATATGGCACTGCCTATTGAGCTCATAGAGCGAATAGAGATAGTCAAAGGACCTTCCGCTAGAATCTTTGGTCAAAACGCTTTTACAGGCGCTATAAACATTGTGACCAAGAAGTCGTTGGACGGTACAGGTAGTGCTAGATTGAGTGTGGGGTCTTTTAATCAGTTTCAAGGGGCTTTTACGAGTCAATTTACTCAAGATAATAGCGATCAGATTGTTCATTTTTCTAGAAACAGCTCTCAAGGATATCGGTACAATACCGATTTCAAAAACAATAATTTTTTCAGTAAAAGTACTTTTAATAAAGACCATCAAGCCATAGTGCTTATGGGAACTTTTATGGACCGCTCTTTTGGTGCAAATGGATTTTATGCCACACCCAGTGCTGTAGACCAGTATGAACGTACACAGGCGAGTTTGGTTTCTGTACAAACAGTCTTTGCTTCTAAGGATTGGGTGGTGACTCCAAGTGTCTATTGGAAACGCAACCAAGACCTTTATATTTATATTAGAAACAATCCAGGAGTGTATAGGAATCTCCACCTTTCCAACAAACTAGGAGGTGCTTTAATGGCTAGAAATTTCAATGCGCTTGGTACCTCAGGTTTTGGCTTAGAAGTAGCCCAAGTGAGTATAAGAAGTAATAACTTAGGGAATAGAGACCGATTTCAGGCCAATGGGTTTGTAGAGCACCGTTTTTCTTTCTTTGAAGATCAATTAGATGTGACTCCAGGGGTGGCCTTAAATTATTTTTCAGACTTTAAGTTTCATGCTTTTCCTGGAATAGATATTGGCTACCGATTTAACAACGACTTTAAAACCTACGCTAATTTTGGATACACCTACAGAATACCAACCTATACAGATTTATTTTATGCAGATAGAACTTCCATTGGAAATGAGGATTTAGATCCTGAGCAGGCCCTTTCTTGGGAGTTGGGCGCTGCATATGTTCGGAATGATTTTGCGGCACAAGCTGCCTTTTTTAGAAGGGATACAGACAATTTAATTGATTATGTAAAGTTTGACGAGGCAGCCCTTTGGGAGGCACAAAATTTTGCTGCTTTAGCCACTTCTGGTGTGGAGATAAACATGACTCAAAAATTCACCCTATCTGGTTTAGACCAAACTTTATCTATGGGGTACACCTACATAGACGACGCTATTAAAGACACTCAGGTGCCTTTTTCTAGGTATGCGATTAATTCCTTAAAGCATCAGCTAACAGCTAATACCCAAATCAGATTGGCTTCTCATTGGCCCATGTCTTTATCCTATAGGTATTTGGAACGAACCAACGGCATTTCTTACCAAGTATTAGATGCTGCTTTGCGCTATGAGACCCCTAAGATTACTTGGTCTTTGGTGGGGAATAATATTTTAGACGCTCAATTTTCTGAAACCAATCTAGTGCCTGCTCCTGGCGCGAATGTGTTGTTTTCTATGACCTATCAATACTAGTTTGTAAATAGGCGTAATAAGCTTATGGGTAAACAAAAACACCTAAGGCTACTATTTTTTAGGGGGTAGTATCTTGTACAATTGGGCCTTCCCTATAAGGGTATCTTTGGTGTAATGCTGGGATATTTTTTTGGTAAACTGAGTCTCTAGAACGCTCCTGCCTTTGAATAAACTGTTTTTGTGGTCTATCACAATTACAGCAGGCTTTAATGAATCTAAAATATAAGCCAACTCTTGCTGAGTTGTTTCTCTTTTGTTGTAGAAAGGAAAAAGGTTGGTTCTAAATAAATTGCTTGGATGGGTTACAGCCATTGTAGGAGGCCTTTTATTGAGCATCCAATAACCAATATGGTATTCTAAAAATAAAATATGGTCTAAACGGTATTGTTTTTTCTTTAAATAGGCAGGTACTTCAATGCCTTCTCCGTTATAATAGGTTCCATGCACTTGTTTGTTTTTGAATATAGCCCCGTATTCTTTATAAGATTCAAAAGGGAGGATTAGGCATACGAGGGAAAATATACCCATGGCTTTTTTTGAAGTATAACTTTGCTTTGGTTGGAGCCAACCGAAGAGTATGAAAACAAGTGGGTAGCATTGCAACAAATAATGGCCGTTTATTTTTCCTGCGATTACAAAGGATCCTAAGATTCCAATTAAACTCAGAAGTACCAGGGGATAGTTAATCTTATCGGATGTTTTGTACCGACTTGTTGAAATACTTTTGACCAGTAAAAACAATAAAAACCCAACAATTGGACCTATAAAAAGGGCTATTTCCCAATGAAATACGGCATAGGCTCTTGGGGCTAAAAACACGGCTTTCCACCATTCTTGAAAGGCATTTTCTTTGAGGTATGGAACTGCGGTAATACCTATCCCGAGTAACACACCTAGTCCAGCACTTAAAGAGGTGATAAATGCGTTTTTGACCCCTTTCTCTAGCAATGACTTTAGCGAAAGGTAACTTACACATAGTAAAATAGGATAGGCTAAATTGAGTTTAGACATGGCGCTGAGTCCGAATAAGAACCCGCCAATACCCCACAACACCCATTCTTTAGGATAAGATTTTTTATGAGTATAGCTCCAGACCAGTAAACCAGCTAGATAAAAAATCATGGATATGTGCTCAGACATAACTCCTTGGACGCTTCCGAAAAGACTGGAGAAATAAAGGGATAATACAGCTAATACAATGGATTGATTAAAAGATTTATTGTTGTTGCGAAGAAAAACATACACCATAAAAGAGGTGGTGCTAACCATGAGCACTCCGCCCATTCTAATCCACCAAAGTGACTTTCCAAAGACAGTGATTATTAGGCCAAAATAAGCAAATGTGACGGGAGGCTTAAGGTCCCATAAAGCGAGGTACGGCAGGTTGCCGTCTGCCCAAGCTTGACCCATCAATATAAAAGTACTCTCGTCTTTGTCTATATAGTCTCTAAAAAAAAAGGGAAATCTGATCGCAAAAGCCACTATAAAGAGCCCTATAAAAATCAAAAGGGCTTTTGATTTAATCTTGTCTTTAGGGTTTTTAAAAAAGTAGGACATTTAAATATTTAATAATAGCCGTTAGTTTTTCTATTTGTGCTTAGTTTATAGTAGCACTTGGTTTTAAATAATGGCAATTGTTTTATTAAGAAACACTTAGTTTATTTAGAAGCACTTTGTTTGTGTAGTTGCTGTTGTATTTATAAAAGTAATTTGGATTCCTTTTGGCAGCAGTGATTTTGGTTTACGCCCCTGTTTCACTAAAAGGCAATGCTTTGATTTTATCGTAAATCAAATGAGATTCCCAGCCCCTATAAAATAAGTATTGCATGAGTTTTCTTTTCTGTATTTCTAGAGAACTGTCCCTTAAAGAAAGTCCTTTTTTATAAGCCAACTCGTGAAATGTATTTAAATATTCGTCTGAAGGGATCTCTTTGAGCGCTTTTTTAATACAATATTCAGAGATGTTTCGCTGTTTTAGTTCTGCTATGATCCTTGACTTCCCCCATTTTTTTATTCTAAATTTTCCTCTGGCAAATGCTTCTGCAAAACGGAGTTCATTTAAAAAATTATTCGTAATTAATTCGCTAATAATCTCGTCTATAGCAGCTGGTATCATCCCCATTTCCTTAAGCTTGTCGTTTACTTCTTTATGACAACGTTCTTGATAGGCGCAGTAACGCGCTATCTTTTTCTTCGCTTCTGCTAAAGTATAGCTGGGATTCATGGAGTGATTTTGAATTTTAAAGGTACGTAAAACCCTAAAAAAAAGGCAAAAAAAAAGCGGTCCGTTAGGACCGCTTTTTTTTAATATATAGTTTTTCCGTCATTGTTTTTAAAACGGTACTCAAGATACTGATAGGCATCTCGAGATTGAATTTTGACCCATTTTTTATATTCCAAAAACCATTTTTGTCTAATGGAAGGAATGCCTTGGGTAAGGTAAGCTGCAATGAATGGATGTACATTTAAAGTTACTTTGTGGTCTTTAGAAGGACCTGCTAAAAGTTTTTGTAAATCTGCTGTAATTTTATCTAGCAAAACAATAGGCGCTTCTACTTCTTTACCTGTAATGGTGGGTAGTGGCTCAGTTGTTTTAATATTCATTTCAGGTCTTACCCTCTGTCTTGTAATTTGTATGAGTCCGAATTTACTAGGAGGCAAAATTTTGTGTTTCGCTCTGTCTTCTTTCATTTCTTCACTCAGGTGATCAAACAATTTTTTTCGGTGATCTCCTTTGGCCATATCAATGAAATCTACTACAATAATACCACCCATATCTCTCAGGCGTAACTGCCTGGCTATTTCTGTGGCGGCAGATAGATTAACATCTAGAGCGGTGTCCTCTTGATTTTTAGCTTTATTGGAACGGTTTCCGCTATTCACGTCTATTACGTGCAATGCTTCAGTGTGTTCAATCACTAAATAGGCTCCTTTACTCATTGTGGCTGTTTTCCCAAAAGATGTTTTTATCTGGCGTTCAATACCAAATTTTTCAAAAATGGGCTCAGCGGCGTCATACAATTTTACAATGGATTCTTTTTCTGGTGCAATTTCTTGCACATAATCTTTTACCTGCGTGTACAAAGTTTCATCATCTACGTGTATTCCTGAGAAACTGTCATTAAAAACGTCTCTTAATATGGATGAGGCTCTGTTGAGTTCAACCAATACCTTTGATGGGTGTGGTGCTTTGTGCAGTTTTTTACACATTACTGTCCATTTGTTCAGTAAGTTCTGTAAATCTCTATCTAATTCTGCTACTTTTTTGCCTTCTGCAACGGTGCGAATGATTACCCCAAATCCTTTTGGTTTAATACTTTTCACAAGTCTTTTTAAGCGGTCTTTTTCTTCTTTGCTCTCTATCTTTTGTGAGACAGATACGCGATCAGAGAAAGGAACCATCACTAAGTATCGTCCAGCAATGGACAATTCAGAGCTAATTCTTGGTCCTTTGGTTGAGATGGGTTCTTTTACAATTTGAACAAGAATAGATTGATTGGCTTTAATGGCGTCATTAATAGTACCATCTTTATCTATATCTGGTTCAAAGGCTACATTTTTCAAAGAGAAATCGCGCATTTTTCCTGTGCTAGCTCTTTTAATAAATTTTAGCATCGTTGACAATTGGGGTCCTAAGTCGTGGTAGTGTAAAAAGGCATCTTTTTCATAGCCAACATTTACAAAAGCCGCATTCAATCCCGTGATTGGTTTTCTTACTTTGGCAATAAAGATATCACCAACAGAAAACTTATTATTGTCTTCTTCTTTGCTTAACTCAATGAGTTTTCCATCTTTTAACAAGGCAAAATCAACAGCAGTGGAATTAGATCTAATGATTAATTCTCTTTTTACCATGATTTTTATATTGACACTTCAATGAATTGAAGTGTGTGTTAAAATTTACTAATTAAACGGGTGAATACCCGTCAACCCCTTTGTTTGTAGGGTTTATGTCAATGAACGTATGAAACAGAAAAAGTAGTTTAAAAAACTACTTTTTCTTGTGTCTGTTAGCTCTCCTACGCTTCTTGCGTTTGTGGGTAGCTACCTTATGTCTTTTTCTTTTCTTACCACTAGGCATATGACTATCCTTTAATTGATTAATATTTTATTTAACTGTTACATTGCTTTTTACACCTTCAACAAATACTTTTGCAGGTTTAAAAGCGGGAATATTGTGTGCAGGAATCTTGATAGTAGTGTTTTTTGAAATGTTTCTACCAGTTTTTTCTGCTCTTGTTTTTATTATAAAGCTACCAAAGCCCCTAAGGTAAACATTATCTCCAGATTCCAAAGAAGTTTTTACTTCTTCCATAAAAGCTTCTACTGTAGCTTGTACGTCTCCTTTTTCAATACCAAGTTTTTCTGAGATTTTTGTAACGATATCTGCTTTTGTCATATTGTATGATATATAATCTGTACTATTTTTTTCGGGTTGCAAATATATAAATTAAATTCAATCTTTTATTCTAATGGACTTAATTTTAAGTTAATAAAGGCCTACTTTTGACATTCATTACGCCTTTATGTCCTTTTCTCAGGAAATTATACACTGGTACCATGCAAATAAGCGATCACTTCCTTGGCGGGAAACGAAAGATCCATACTGTATTTGGCTTTCAGAAATTATACTGCAACAGACCCGAGTAGCGCAAGGGACTCCTTATTATCTTAAGTTTATAGACACATTTCCTACGGTTTTTGATTTAGCAAATGCCTCAGAAGAAGCGGTACTAAAATTATGGCAAGGATTGGGGTATTACTCTAGAGCGCGAAACCTTCATACCGCAGCTAAATATGTCGCTTTTGAGTTAAATGGTGTTTTTCCTTCTACTTATAAGGAGTTATTAGCCCTAAAAGGGGTGGGAGATTATACCGCTAGTGCTATTGCTTCTATTTGTTTTAACGCCCCAGAGGCAGTGCTCGATGGGAATGTTTACAGGGTGTTGTCGCGTTATTTTGGCATAGATGTACCCATAAATACCACAGAGGGTGCTCAATTGTTTAAAAGGATTGCATTGGATCAATTGGCTTTGGCTCATCCGTCAGATTACAATCAGGGTATTATGGAGTTTGGCGCTTTGCAATGTACGCCTAAGCTTACGGATTGTACCTCATGCCCTTTAATGCAAACATGTGTGGCCTATCAAACCCAAAAAGTAAGTTTGCTACCCGTGAAATTGCCCAAACAAAAAGCGGTTAAAGTCTACCATTATTACCTTGTTCTGGTTGATCCCTCAGGGAACACAATTTATGAAAAAAGAGCTGGAAGAGGAATTTGGGAGGGACTGTATCAATTTCCTCTAATGACTTCATCATCGCCTTTAGAAATTGAAGGGCTTTTGGCTTCTAGCGAAACAGGTTTAGACATTTCGTTGTTTGAAAACGCAAAACACTTTGTATTTCACGACAGTTTTGTTGTTCACAAACTGACCCATAGGCATATTTATGCCACTTTTATTGTTGTAGAAACCCCCGTTACTTTAAAAGATAGCGTGCCTTTTGTGTCAATTGATGAATTTCCAACAGCAGTTTTGATTTCAGATTTTATAAATGCATTTAAAAATTCGTATTTTTGATATTATACCACAATAGTTATGAGCGGAACATTAAATAAAGTGATGTTAATAGGTCACCTAGGTGACGATGTCAAAATTCATTACTTCGAGGGAGGTAATTGCATAGGGAGATTCCCTATCGCCACCAATGAAAGTTACACCAACAAACAGACTGGTGAAAAAGTGACCAATACGGATTGGCATAATATTGTGGTGCGTAACAAAGCAGCTGAGATCTGTGAAAAATACCTGAGCAAAGGTGATAAAGTATATGTGGAGGGCCGCCTGAAAAATAGGCAATGGCAAGCAGAAGATGGCACTACAAAATACACCACAGAAGTTCATGTGCAGGATTTTACATTTCTTTCTACTAAATCAGATGGAGGTGCCAATCAGGGAGTACAAGCAATGAATTCAGGAGCTACAGCTGCTGATCCTAATCCAGTACATTCACCAAATATGGATTCTGACCCTTCAGATGACCTGCCATTTTAAATCATTTAAACTGTAAAGATTGGATCCTGACCCCCTTTTTTTAAGCAATTATTTACTATCAATAGACCCCTCTTTTTTTTCCATTAAGATGGGTGTTTTACTTTTTTTAATTTGTTGCTCTGCTTTAATTTCTGGGGCAGAAGTGGCTTTTTTTGGTCTTTCATCTACTGATTTATCCGAACTGGAAAAAGAGACTAATGCAAAGGCTGCTCTTGTGGTAAAGCTTTTAGATAAGCCTAAAAAATTATTAGCGACTATATTAATAGCGAACAATGCCATTAATATTGGGATCGTTTTACTCTTCAGTAATCTTGGATCGGTGTTTTTTTCATCGATTACGTATCGTTTATTTGGTTTTATCTCTTTAAAATTTTTAACTGAGGTAGTCTTGGTGACTTTTTTGATCCTACTCTTCGGGGAGATTCTTCCTAAGGTGTATGCCAATAGGAATAGACGTTCTTTTGCGCAATTAATGGCGGTACCCTTAAAATTATTAGATGTGCTCTTTACGCCTTTGAGTATGCCAATGAGATGGATTAGTATTAGTTTGCACGATAAGTTGGGCAAGCAAAAATCTACCCTAAGTGTAGATCACCTATCGCAGGCGTTAGAATTAACCTCAGAAGGAGACACCACTAGAGAAGAGCAGAAAATTCTTGAAGGAATTGTCTCCTTTGGAAACACTGACACAAAGCAAGTCATGCGGCCAAGGATAGACATTTTTGCCTTATCGGACCATCTAAAGTTTTCTGAGGTCTTAGAGTCTATAACCAGTCAGGGTTATTCAAGAATTCCGGTTTACAAAGATCATATGGATCAAATTATAGGGGTGTTGTACGTGAAGGATTTACTGCCTTATATAGATCGTAAGACCTTTAATTGGAATACTTTAGTGCGACCAACTTACTTTGTTCCTGAAAATAAAAAGCTAGATAACCTATTGTTGGAGTTTCAAGAAAAGAAAATGCACCTAGCAGTTGTAGTAGACGAGTTTGGAGGTACCTCCGGGATTGTTACTTTAGAAGATATTATTGAAGAAATAGTTGGAGATATTAGTGATGAATTTGACGACGAAGATTTAATTTACTCCAAATTAGATGCATACAATTTTGTTTTTGAAGGCAAAACAACCTTAAAAGATTTCTACAGGGTTACAAAAATTGAGGACGACGCACTTTTTGAAAGCCACAAAGGGGAGTCAGAAACCATCGCGGGATTTGTGTTAGAGATTGCCCAAGGTTTTCCGAAAAGAGGCGCAAAAATCTTATTTAATGACTACGTTTTTAATGTAGAGAGCCTGGATAAAAAAAGGCTGCGTCAGATTAAGGTGACGCTCCCTCAAAAAAAGGTGTAAAAGAGAAGCTATTGTGAGGTTTTTTTGTAAAAGTATGGTTTTGCTCATGGTATTTATTATTGCTTCATGCAGTAATGGGCCCATATATCCAAAACCCAAAGCTTTTTTATCCCTCTCTTATCAAAAAGCGCAATACAGCTTGTTTGAGAATGATTACTACACTTTACCTATTCCGTCTAAGGCCCAGATTTTAAATGAGACGTCTAAAAGTGTAGAACTGTTTTATCCTGAATTAAATGCTAGTCTGTATATTAACTACGCGCCAGTGACTCCTTCTTTAGAAAAAATGGTTCGTGGAATTGAACAGAAACTCTCCGAGCACCAAACAAAAGCTACAGCTATTGTGGCGTATCCTTATGAAGAAGTTCGTGACTCAAAGGTTGGAGTGCTTTATGAAATTAAAGGGAATGCAGCTTCTGCAGCTCAGTTTTATGTTACAGACAAGAAGCGCCATTTTTTAAATGGAGCTTTGTATTTCAATATTAAACCTAATTATGATTCTATTTACCCTGCAGCCCAATATATTATTAAGGATTTAAGGGAAATGATTTCTAAGGTGTCGTGGAAGACTCCATAGAAGATGTGACTAGTTTGGTTTATTGTTTTGAAAGCTGCTCCGCATATTGAATGCTTCCAATAATAGATGCCTCCATTTCGTTTACTTTTATGGCTTCTTGCTCAAGAATTAACTGCTTTTCAGGACTCAAGGCTTTGCCTTTTAAGATTTCTTCTGCCGTGAAATTACGGCCAAAATCCTTCATCCATGTCATCATTTTTTTATGGGCACTTTGAAGGCTGTCCACACCCTTGGAAAGCGCGTCTATTTTTAATACTATTTCTTCTGTAGGGTTTACTTCTAAAAGACTGTCCTTTTGCTGGTTGAGCACTTTAACTAATTTTCCAATAGTACCCATTTTTGGCATGACTGCGTCATGTACAGACATTACTTCTTTCATCAGTGAAGGGGTGTCTTTTTTCTTTTCTGTTTTACAAGCGTATAAGCCAATTAAAACAAGACTATAAAGGGCTATTTTTTTTATCATTGGTAAGTGGGTTATAGATCTAATGCAAATGTAAAAAAAAACAGCGCCCGTAGGGCGCTGTTTTAATATATCAGTGTGGTTTAACACTAAAATTGGATTCTTTTTTAGTTGAAATCTTCAGCAGTTACGCCACTATTTACGTCAATTTTTTCAATGGTAAATTCTATGAGTTGAGGTCCCATCATTTGTCCGAGGTAAAAAGGGAACATAATTCCAGAGGCTTCTTTGTAGTCGCCAAATTTCATAGTACTCTCAATAGTTTGTCCCATCATTTCTGTGGTGGTAATCTCTTGGATTTTTTGACCGCTGTCTACATTGTAAAATGCCACTCTATTCCCAGACACCTTTACTTTGTATGCGTTTTCACCATCTACTTTTTCTATTCCCTCCAGGGAAATAGCTTCTGGGTCTAAGTTTAGCTCGTAAAAAGGTTGTGCCTCATCTTTAATCATTGCAGCTTGTTGGGGATTTAAATTCATTTTTTGCCCTTGCATCATGGCATAGCCATTTTCTCCATTAAATACTTGCTTGCTCATTGATCTTCCCATCATTTCTATGTTTTGCATGAATTGATTGTCTGAGGTTCTGATCAATTGAAAGTTTAATGCCATACCTTGAACTTCACCTGAAGCAAAAATAGAGACTGTTTTTACCTTTTCCAAAACAGCCCTTCCTCCAATAGCATCTAGGTAATTTTCAATAACACTTTGAGCAGTTACTCCAGCTGGAAGTTCCATTTTATATTCTGGCTTTTCTACTTGGTCTGCATTGGTATTGAAATATTTCACAGGAAGTTTTTTCCCTTGGAAAGTCATTTTTTCCAAATTCTCCAAGACTTCTTTACCTTTTCCTGTTACGACCACTTGGGTGTTTTCTGTGCTAAAATACTTTCCTGCAGCCTGTTGAACATCAGCCACAGTAATGGCGTTAATGCGCTCTAAATAGGTTTTGTAAAAGTCTTTTGGTAATCCTTCTGTTTCAATATTTAATGCGTAATTAGCAATTGTGCTAGGTCTTTCCAACGCCATGACAAAATTCCCCACATAAGTGGCTTTTGCAGCATCTAATTCTTTTTGGGTTACTGGCTCAGACGTGATTTTTTGAATCTCTTCTAATATCTGTACCGCAGCTGAATCAGTCACAGCATTTCTAACACTGGCATACGCTCTGAACCTTGAAGGAACATATTTGCTGTTTCCAATGCTTGAATACGAGCCGTAAGTGTATGCTTTGTCTTCTCTCAAATTTTGAAATAATCTGGCAGAACCCCCACCACCTAATATCCTATTGGCCATTAAGGTTGGAAGGTAGTCTGGATCTTTCATTTGAAGATTTACTACATTCTGAACACTCACTTCAGACTGCACTGCATTGGGCATGTCTATAAAGTTAATGGTTGCTTCGTTAGATGCTACAGGGTTTTTCCAATTGGTCAATACTTGAGCGCCTTTCTCCCAAGAATTAAAATGCTTCTTCACTAATTTTTTAACCGCTTTTGTGTCTACATCACCAATGATCACCAAATAAGCATTGTTTGGATTAAAGTAAGTTTGGTAGAATTTTTTAGCATCTTCAAGGCTTACTTTGTTCACGGTTTCTTCTGTAGCAAACTCTCCATAAGGATGCTCTTTACCATAGGCAATGGCACTTTGAACCCTTCCAGCCATAGCTGAAACATCTTTTTCTTGTGATTTTAAACCGGTCAGTAGTTTTTCTTTTTCTTTTTGAAATTCCTCTTCCGTAAAATTAGGGTTAATGGCAGCGTCTGCCATAAGCTCTAATATCCTAGGAAAATATTTAGACAGTGAGCTGGCAAAAGCAGAAGACGCACCAAAATTTAAGCTAGCGCCTAAAAAATCTACCTCTTCATTAAAAGCATCCTTGGAAATATTGGTGCTTCCATTGCCTAATAATCCTGCAGCCAAACTTGAAACACCTGCTTTTTCTCCTTCCAAACTAGGCGGATTATCTATGCTTAATTGGATGGACACTCTGGGTAATTTATGGTTTTCTACCACCATTACAGTTAATCCATTTTTAAGCTCAAAACGGGTGGGTTCCTCTAAATTGATTGTTGGGGCTGGTCCAGCCTCAGGCATTCTAGTTCTATCTATTTGTGCGTAAAGGCTCACAGTTGTAAGCGCAATGACTAAACTCAGTATAATTTTTTTCATAACTATTTGGTTTCTTCTTTAGGGGTAGGTAGGTAATCAATCACAACTCTTTGGTTGGGCTTTAAATAAGCTTCTGCCACTTTTTGAATTTCCTCTCGGGTCACAGATCTGTAAATGTCAATCTCTTTATTGATTAAAGAGGTGTCTCCATAAAGCATGAAGTTTCTAGCCAATGAGTTGGCAATTCCCTCTACACTTGAGTTTGAGTTTACAAATTGGTTTTCAAATTTGTTTTGAAGTTTTTGGTAATCACTTTCTGAAATTAGATCAGACCTCACAGCAGAAATTTCCGCCTCCATTTCACTGACTAGGGTCTCTAAGCTAACATCTCCAAGCGGCAGACCAAATACTAAATACATTCCGTAGTCTTCTTGACCCACATTAAAAGCGCCTACTTGAAGTGCTTGCTTTTGATCATCGACCATTTTTTTATAGAGTTTGGAGCTTTTCCCATCACTTAAATAGGAAGAAATCATATCTAATACATATGCCTCTCTAGTGGCAAAACCTGGTGTTCTATATGCTACCACCGCTGCAGGAATTTGAATATTATTGTCAAATGCTTGGGCTTTTATCTCCTCGGTGATTGGCGCTTCTTTTGGATAGTTTCTAACGACTTCTTTTCCAGTAGGAATTGGGCCAAAGTAGTCCTGAATCATTTTCTTTGTTTTGGCTACATCTATATCTCCTGCTACAACAAGCACAGCATTATTTGGTCCGTAGTAAGTATTTTTGTAGTCAATAAATTCTTCCAAAGTAGCCGCGTCTAAATCTTCCATGTATCCAATATTTGGATCTTTGTAGGGATGTACTTTAAATAAGTTCTCTCCCACTACATTTAAAAGATTCCCATAAGGAGAATTGTCTACTCTAAGTCTTTTCTCCTCTTTAACTACTTCATTTTGAGTGTCTACACCTACTTGATCAATTACAGGGTGTAACATTCTTTCTGACTCTAACCAAAGACCTAACTCTAAATTGTTAGACGGAAAGACCTCGTAATAATACGTCCTGTCTTGAGAGGTATTGGCATTGTTCTTGCCTCCTCTGGAAGAAACAATGTCAAACCACTGACCTCTGTCTATGTTTTCAGTTCCCTCAAACAATAAATGTTCGAAAAAATGGGCAAAACCAGTACGACCTTCACTTCTGTCTTTCCCACCTACATGGTACATGACAGATGTGGTCACTACAGGCGCACCATTGTCTTGATGTAAAATTACGTGAAGGCCATTGTCTAGGTCGTACTCTTCATACGCTACCTCTTGTCCTTGTACTGTAAAGGCAAGCATTCCCATGCAAAGCCCAACGAAAAGATTCTTTTTCATACTTCAATAGATTTATAATTAATTATAGGTGTATTAAAACCTAAAAATGTTACACTAAGATAGGTCATTATGGTACTTAAAATGAAATTTGAGGTTCAAATTAAGATTATCGGTATCTTTTTACAGATTATCGGTCAATTATGTTTGAAATATTTCAGTTGTTTTCTTTAAAAAAAGGATTTGCATATCAAATGAGAAAGCGTATATTTGCACCCGCCTAAACTTATTTGGGCGTTAATTAACTATTAATCATTAGCTATGTACGCAATTGTAGAGATAGCAGGGCAGCAATTTAAAGTTGCAAAAGACCAGAAGGTTTTTGTTCATCGTTTGCCAGAAGCAGAAGGAGAGAAAGTTCATTTCTCTAACGTAATGCTTTTAGAAGACGGTAAAAACATTACCATTGGCGCCCCAGCTATAGAAGGAGCCACAGTAGAGGCCAAAGTAATTAAACATTTTAAAGGAGACAAAGTAATTGTTTTCAAAAAGAAAAGAAGAAAAGGATACCGTGTTAAAAACGGTCACAGACAATACCTTTCTGAAATTGTAATTGAAGGGATTGTTGCTTCTGGTGCTAAAGCACCTGCTAAGAAAGCTGCAACTAAAGCTGCCAAACCAGCAGAAGCTAAACCAGCTGCTGCTAAGAAAGCTGCTCCAAAAGCTACGGAAGATTTATCTTCTAAGACGGTTGCAGAATTAAAAGAAATGGCAAAAGCTAAAGGTGTTGAAGGAATTTCAACAATGAAGAAAGCAGATTTAATTGCTGCTTTAAGCTAAATAATAAAGTTAAAAATAGATAGATCATGGCACATAAAAAAGGTGTAGGTAGTTCTAAAAACGGTAGAGAATCAGAATCAAAACGCTTAGGAGTTAAGATTTTTGGTGGCCAAGCTGCTATTGCAGGGAACATCATCGTGAGACAACGTGGAACAAAGCACAATCCAGGCGAAAATGTATATGCTGGTAAAGACCATACATTACATGCAAGAGTAGACGGATTAGTGAAATTCACTAAAAAAGTAGACGGCAAGTCTTTTGTTTCTATTGAGCCATTCGAGGCTTAGTAGTACGCTTTAAATAATAATTCAAATCCTATGTTGCTCACGCAGCATAGGATTTTTTTGTCTCTACTATTCTTTAAAGTACACATCAATATTATTGATGTATAAAAAAACCCACCAATGGCGGGTTTTTTATGATTATGAAGTTGTATTTAGTATCTGTAATACTCAGGTTTGAAAGGCCCCTGAACAGTTACCCCTATATAATCTGCTTGTTCTTCGTTGAGTGTTTCTAACTCTACTCCCAGTCTAGACAGGTGTAATGCAGCCACTTTTTCATCTAAATGCTTGGGGAGCATATACACTTTATTTTCATAGGCACTTGAATTGGTCCAAAGCTCTATTTGTGCCAATGTTTGGTTGGTAAATGAGTTGCTCATTACAAAACTTGGGTGTCCAGTAGCACAGCCTAAGTTTACCAATCTTCCTTCTGCCAACACAATGACGTTTTTGCCATTAAGGGTATACATATCTACTTGAGGCTTAATCTCCTCTTTTGTATTCCCGTGATTTTCATTGAGCCAAGCCATGTCTATTTCATTGTCAAAGTGGCCAATGTTACAAACAATAGCTTTGTCTTTTAATGCTTCAAAGTGTTCGCCTCTAATGATATCTTTGTTTCCAGTAGTGGTAATCACAATGTCTGCATTTCCAATAACAGAAGCCATTTTCTTTACTTCAAAACCATCCATAGCCGCCTGTAATGCACAAATAGGATCTATTTCAGTCACAGTTACTATTGAACCAGCACCTTTAAATGATGCAGCAGTTCCTTTTCCAACGTCTCCGTATCCTGCTACCACGACTCTTTTACCAGCAAGCATGGTATCTGTGGCACGTCTAATGGCGTCTACAGCAGATTCTCTACAGCCGTATTTATTGTCGAATTTAGATTTGGTTACTGAGTCATTCACGTTTATGGCGGGCATAGGTAAGGTACCGTTTTTAACACGCTCATACAATCTATGCACTCCAGTGGTGGTTTCTTCTGACAAGCCCTTAATGGCTGCTGCTAAATCAGGGTATTGGTCTAGTACCATATTGGTTAAATCTCCACCGTCGTCTAAGATCATATTTAGTGGCTCGCGAGATTCCCCAAAGAAAAGGGTTTGCTCAATACACCAGTCAAATTCCTCTTCATTCATTCCTTTCCAGGCGTAAACCGCTATACCTGCTGCTGCAATAGCTGCAGCTGCGTGGTCTTGAGTAGAAAAAATATTACAAGAACTCCAAGTCACCTCTGCTCCTAGGGCTACTAAGGTTTCAATAAGTACCGCTGTTTGAATGGTCATGTGCAAGCAACCAGCAATCCTAGACCCTTTTAAAGGTTGAGAAGGTCCGTACTCCTCTCTCAAGGCCATTAGCCCAGGCATTTCTGCTTCTGCTAATGTAATTTCTTTACGGCCCCAGTTGGCCAATCCAATATCTTTTACCTTATAAGGTACATAGGGTAGGGGATTTGCACTCATAGTCTTTTTTTATTTTTACTTTCGTATTATTATTAAGTTGCAAAGATACAACATAGCTCAGAATTAAATGCCGCTCCAAAAGACAATTCCAATAGATTCAAATGGTATGGTATACCTGTGGGAGGTCACGGAATCTGAGCCTGCTTTGCAAACAGGTATTTCGCTAGCAGGGTACAGTAAAGACCGACTAGCTCATATGAAATCTGAACTGCACAGAAGGGCCTATTTGAGTATTAGGCATTTGTTAAAAACAGCAGGTTACCAAGACAGTGATTTATGGTATGATTTGCATGGTAAGCCCCATCTTATAGACGGAAGTTTTGTCTCAATATCGCATTCTTTTACACAAACAGCCTTGGTAGTGCACAAAAATATACCGGTTGGTATAGATGTGGAGATGAAAAGAGAAAAGATACTTAGAATTGCACATAAATTTACCTCTTTTGTAAGGGAGCCTAATACAGACATCATAGCAGAAATTTCAAGACTTACCCATATTTGGGCTGCCAAAGAAACAATGTATAAAATAGCCGGCACCCCAGGCTTGAGTTTCTTTAAAGACATGTGTGTTTTTTGGTTGTTGAATCACTGGCTTATTGGTATTATTCAAACAGCAAAGCAGGAGATTTTTTATGAAATGCACCCTTTTGAAATAGGTGATTTTGGAGGTGTTTGGGGGTTGGAAATTCAAAAGGCATCGGCCCGAGAGGGCCAATTAAAAGAGGCTTTCTTGGAAGCTAAAAAAAACGGAAGGGTCTATTAACAGATAAGTAGTGCTAAATGAATGAGGTATTAGAATTTTTCTTTGGGGCTTATTTTGGGGTGTCCCCTCTTTTGGTGGGCTTGGAGATGACCGCAGTATTTTTAGGGGTGCTTTCTGTGTGGTTTGCCCATAAAGAGAATATACTGGTCTTTCCCACAGGTTTGGTGAGCACCGGTATTTTTGTTTATATTTTATGGGTATACGGTTTGCTCGGAGACATGCTGATAAATGGCTATTATACCGCAATGAGTATTTATGGGTGGTGGTTTTGGTGGTATAAAAAAACCGTGCGCCATGAGCCTCAAATATCACGAGTTTCCAGAAATGAATGGCGTAAAGCCGGATATTTATTTATGGGTGCTATTTTGTTTGTGGTTGGGGTATATATGTCCTTTGATAGGTTTGGTGTATGGACGGCTTATGTAGACACTTTTACCACAGCCATATTCTTTGTTGCCATGTGGCTTATGGCTAAAAAGAAATGGGAGCACTGGCATTTTTGGATTGTAGGGAACCTGATTAGCATACCGCTTTATTGGTATAAAGGCCTTACCTTTACCGCCTTTCAATATATACTGTTTACTATTATTGCCCTACTCGGATACCAATCATGGAAGAAAAATTTAAGCAACAACCATCAAAATTGATCAAAGTAGTCCTTTTTGGTCCAGAATCTACGGGAAAAACGACCTTATCTGAACAATTGGCCAGACACTACAATACAGTTTGGGCGCCTGAGTATGCAAGAGAATATTTACAGGATAAATGGAATGAAGAGCGCAAGACTTGTGAGCCTCAAGATCTTTTACCTATTGCAGCCGGACAGATTGCATTAGAAAATAAATTGGCCCAAAAAGCCACAGATTTATTAATTTGTGACACAGATTTGTTGGAGACCAAAGTATATTCTGAAGCCTATTATATTGGATACTGTGACCCTATACTTGAAAAATACGCATTGGAAAACACCTATGACTTGTATTTTCTAACTTATATAGATGTGCCTTGGGAGGCAGACGACCTTAGAGATAAACCCACTGCTAGGGAGGAAATGTTTGCCTATTTCAAAGGCACCCTTGATAAATATAACCGTCCTTATGTCCTTTTAAAAGGCGATAAAAAAACCAGATTGGCTGCAGCAGTAGCACATATAGACGCTTTACTAGCTAAAAAATGATTTGGACTGCTCAAGATATTCAACAATTTAAGGATCTCAATATCTCTGTAGATAAAGTTACAGAAGATTTAAAAACATTTAGAAGGGGTATTCCTAAACAAGCTTTAGAGAGAGCCGCTACTATCGGTGACGGAATCTTTGTATTAAAACCTAGGGAGGCGCGTAAATTAGCACAATTTTTTGAGGCGGCTCAAAACACCGTAAGTGCCGTTAAATTTGTACCTGCTTCAGGGGCGGCAACGCGAATGTTTAAGCCACTACTCTCATTTTTGGAGGCTAGTGAAGCGAAAGATTTTTCTTTTTCTGCTTACTTAAAAGCCCATGTAGAAGTATCTAATTTTATAAGGGAAGCCCATCATTTTCCTTTTCACGAAGCAGTTTTAAAGCAACTTCCTAAAGATTTCTCATTTGACGCTCCTGCTTCTGTAATTGCTTATCTCAAAGCTTTGCTAAAAAGTCCAGGACTTAATTTAGGGTCTAAGCCAAAGGCTTTATTGCCATTTCATAAAAATGAGGGGCAAACACCGCTGGTCATAGAAGAACATATTTTAGAAGCCTTGCATTACGCTAAAACGGAAGGAGAGGCGCAACTACATTTAACTATTTCTGAGCATCATTTAGATGCTTTTAACGCAGCCATAAAGGAGATCTCAGCTTCAGATAAATTTCGAGACTTAGGTCCATTTAATGTTCAGTTTTCGCATCAAAAGTCGGAGACAGACACATTGGTGGTTGGTTTGGACTTGCATCCGCTGAGAGATAAAGACGGACGTTTGGTATTTCACCCAGCGGGTCATGGTGCTTTATTGGATAATTTGGGGACCTTAGAGGCCGACATTATTTTTACAAAAAATGTAGACAACGTATGCGCTCCCCACTTACTAGAGACCTCTTTACAGCATAAAAAAATATTGGGAGGTAAACTCTTGCAGGTGCAGCAACAAATGTTTGCTTATACCGAAGCCTTAGATTCAAACATGCGCTTAGATGCCACTGATTTGGCATTTATGGTCACTTATTTTAAGGAGACTTTTTCCAAAAACTTGCCGGAGTACTTTGAAGAAATGACGCTAGAAGAGCAGCGCGATTTCTTATTGGAGTTATTTCAAAGACCCATAAGGGTTTGTGGTATGGTGGAGAATGAAGGGAAAACAGGAGGCGGCCCATTTTGGATCAAGGACAGCTTAGGCCAAGAAAGCCTTCAGATTATTGAGGCCTCACAAGTAGCGGTTAAAGATCCAGAACAATTGGAAATATTTGAAGCGTCTACCCATTTTAACCCGGTAGATATTGTCTGTGGAATTAAAAACTACAAAGGAGAAACTTTTGACCTTTCCGCTTTTAACAATCCATCTACTGCTTTTATTGCCGAGAAGAACCGATTGGGCAAAAGGGTCAAAGTGTTAGAGCTACCTGGACTTTGGAATGGCGGCATGTGGGAATGGAATACCATTTTTATAGAAGTGCCCAAAGAAACCTTTACCCCTGTAAAAACGGTGTTAGATCTACTCGATTCAGGTCATATGCCTGACTAGGCGCTCAGTGAAACACCAACTGATATTTCTTTAAAAAAGATTGTACCCTAAGGAATTGCCCCCTATCTTTGCTTTGTCTCAAAGGGGTGCAAACTTCATTTATTGAATAAGCTGAGATTATACCCATGGAACCTGGGCGGGTAATGCTGCCAAGGGACTGCTTAAAAGCTACTATTGTTTTTTATTTGCGCATTTATTTTGGTCAAATAAGTTCAATCTGTCTGTTTTAAGCGACCATTTCACTGAATTTTAACCAGAATAACAGCCCCTTTTATTCGTACTAATTTTATTACGAATGAAAATTGTTTTCACTACACTGGCTACAGCGCTACTCACAACATCAGTCTGGGCCCAAACAAAGCAACCATCTAATGGTGCAACAAAAAAGCAAACAGACAGTTTGCTCCAAAAAGAAATTGCCTTAAACGAGGTTTTTGTTAGTGCCCTTAGGGCTACAAAAGCCATGGGGGTGTCCTTTTCTAATGTAAAGGCCGAAGATTTTGAGTCTAGAAATTTAGGCCAGGATTTACCTATTTTGCTACAGTATTTACCCGGAGTAGTCACTACTTCAGATGCTGGAGCAGGAATTGGATACACCGGAATTAGGGTCAGAGGGTCAGACGCGACTAGGGTCAATGTAACCATTAACGGAATACCCTATAACGACCCAGAGTCTCAGGGTACTTTTTGGGTGAACCTTCCAGATTTTGGTTCTTCCGTTTCTTCTGTACAACTTCAAAGAGGGGTAGGTACTTCTACCAATGGTGCTGGAGCATTTGGGGCCAGTTTAAACATTTCTACCAGAGACGTTGCGCCCGAGGCCTCTGCACAAATCAGAAGCGCTGTGGGTAGTTTTAATACATTGAACAACAGCGTTCAGTTTAACACAGGTCTTTTAAACAACGATTTTAGCCTTTCTGGAAGGCTGTCTCGTATTGTTTCGGACGGCTATATTGACAGGGCAAGTGCCCGATTGTCGTCTTATTTTTTACAGGGGACCTATCAAAAAGGCAGTACTACTTTAAAAGGACTTTTATTTGGTGGTCATGAGGTTACTTACCAGGCATGGAATGGAATAGATGCACAAACCCTTAGTGAAAACAGAACATTCAATCCCTCTGGAATGTACACAGATGCAAATGGAGTCCAGCAATTTCATGACAAGGAAGAAGACAATTACAAACAAGACCATGCTCAATTACATTGGAATGAAGTGTTAGTGGGTGGTTGGAACGCTCAATTTGCCCTTCATTTCACCAGAGGAAGGGGCTATTTTGAGCAATATAAGGAAGGTGAAACAGATGGTTCCTACAACATTGGTTTGCCGCAAGACACGCCTACGGATTTGATCAGAAGGCGTTGGTTAGACAACCGTTTTTATGGCTTCACCACTTCGGTGACCAAGCAAACCAATAAGGGACAGCTCATTTTAGGAGGGGCCTTAAACAAGTATGAAGGGGCGCATTTTGGCGAAGTAATCTGGGCACAGCAAATGGGCACAGCGCACATAGGAGACCGCTATTATGACGATTTTTCTACTAAAACAGATGCGAATATCTACTTGAAGTGGCAGCAACAATTTGGTCAAAAATGGACCTCATTTTTAGACCTTCAATACAGAGGAGTGGGCTATACGGCCAATGGAGAAGAAACAGGGCTTGTAGACGATCAATTTGGGTTTTTCAATCCTAAAATGGGCCTAACGTATCAAGCCAATAAAGCCAATAGCATATATATTTCCTATGCTGTGGCCAATAGAGAACCCAATAGAAATGATTACGAAAGTGGCAATCCTAAGCCTGAGCAGCTTAGGGACATAGAGTTGGGATGGCGTTATTTGTCGCCCTCTTTTCAATTAAACACCAACCTGTTTTACATGCGTTACAAAGATCAACTAGTTTTAACTGGGGCTTTAAACGACGTTGGAGCCCCACTCAGAGCCAATGTGGGAGATAGTTATAGGCTAGGAATTGAAATAGATGCTCAGAAACAAGTGTCAGATAAATGGTTATGGCAGGCCAATGTATCTTTTAGCGACCATAGGAATCTAGACTATTTCTTTAAAAGGGATGGAGAGCTCAGGGACCTTGGTAATACACAAATAGCTTTTTCTCCAAGATTTATTGCAGGACAAATGGTCCAGTACAATGTAGATGAGCACTTTGCTTTGAGTCTGCTCTACAAGCGGGTTGGTAAGCAGTATATGGGGAACATTGACTCAGATGCTTCCGTTTTAAAAGGTTACAGCCATACGGATTTAAATGCCCAATACACTTGGAATCCCTCCCATACTTTTAAGGAGATTAGTTTGAATCTTTTAGTGAATAATTTGTTTAACAACCTTTTTGTGAGTAACGGTTATTTTTACACCTACGACGACGATTTTTCTTCTCCAGGGACGGTAACAACCATTGAAGGAGCTGGCTATTACCCACAAGCAGGCACCAACTTTTTGCTGGGCGCCACCTTTTCTTTTTAAGAAAGTCATGAAGGTTTATTTGGCTTCGCCGATGCTTTAATTAAATACCCTTACTGTGTTTCCGCTGGCCTGCGTTTGGTAGGCCAGCAGATCATAGGTTCTTTCCGAATTATTGGCTGGGTTTAGTAGCTGTCCTGTAAATAGACTGTAGCTAAAAGCGTCACAGTCACAGGTCCCATTTTGACCCTCAATAACTAGTGTGCTACAGCTATTTGGGCTATGATTGGCGCAGCTAGCTTCAAAAGCAACAAACTGATCGAATCCAGAATTCATGACAATAATTCCTTTGGTTCCAATACCCGTAGCATCTATATAAATAGGGTTCCCTATTATTTTGAGTGGGTTGTATTTAGGTAAACTCAAATTGAGTTCAATAGAAAAGTTAATTTCTTGAAGGTATGGGTTTCTTCTTGAATTTTGAGTACTGCAGTTGACCATCAAAGCGCTAAAAAACAGAAGTATAGCAAGGGTTTTTGTGGTTTTGACTTTAGGCATAACATGCTGTTTTGAATAAAAAATTGTGTATCTTTGTTCAGATCCTCTATAATAGAGGATTTTTCTATTTAAAACCATGAAGATATGAGTAAAGTATCTTATTACACCGCAGAGGGATTAAAAAAGTTGAAAGACGAACTGAATCAGCTGCGTGATATTGAAAGGCCAAAGGCCTCACAAGCTATTGCAGAAGCTAGAGATAAAGGAGATTTATCTGAAAACGCTGAATACGACGCGGCAAAAGAAGCCCAAGGTCTATTGGAGCTTAAAATTGCTAAAATGGAAGAAATTTTAGCTGGAGCGCGATTAATAGATGAGTCACAGTTAGATGTGTCTAAAGTTTTGGTGCTTTCTACAGTAAAATTAAAAAACACCCAGAACGGAATGCTTATGTCTTATACCTTAGTAGCTGAAAGCGAAGCAGATCTCAAGTCTGGAAAAATCTCTGTGAACTCTCCTATTGGAAAAGGTTTACTGGGAAAGAAAGTGGGAGATATTGCTGAAATTAAAGTGCCTAATGGAACTATGGGCTTTGAGATTGTAGCCATCACTAGGTCCTAATTTAGCGCAGGCAACAACCTCCTTTTTATACTGAAAAAAGGATTTTTTACACTTCGAAAATCACCGATTTATTCCTAACCTTTTACAAATGGCTAGTATTTTTACCAAAATAATTCAAGGCGACATTCCCGCTTATAAAATTGCAGAAACAGCAGATTGTATTGCTTTTTTAGATGTAAATCCAAATGCAAAGGGACATACGCTTTGTGTTCCGAAGAAAGAAGTAGATAAGATTACAGATCTGTCACAGGAAGCGTACCTTTCACTCATGTCATTTTCTTTAAAAGTAGCACAGTCCATTGAAAAATCAGTTCCTTGCAAGCGAGTTGGTTTTACTGTGATAGGTTTAGAGGTGCCTCATGTTCATGTGCACCTAATTCCTTTAAATAGTATGGCAGACGCAAATTTTTCTAAAAAAGAGGCCCTTAACCCTGCTGAGTTCGAGACTGTAGCAGCAGATATAAAGGCCGCTTACAATAGCGAATTAGGCAACCAATGAAGCAACTGACTTTAACAACTTCCTATTTAAATTGCTGAATAAAGTCATCTTAAGATACTGTTTTTTACCCATGAGTTAAACCCAAGGGAAGTACATTTCAATACGCGTACCCCTGTTGTTCTCTGAGTGTATTTTTAATAGACCTTTATGGAATTGGGTCACAATCCTTTTGGTCAAGGAGAGTCCTAGCCCCCAGCCAGATTTTTTAGTACTAAACCCCGGATCGGTTACTTTTTTAAGGTGTTTTTTGTCAATTCCAGGTCCGTGATCCTGAACACTCACTACCATGTATTTCTTGTCTTTAAAGATTTGAACCATAATGGTTCCGTGGCCTTTCATAGCGTCTACGCTATTTTTTATTAAATTTTCCAGACACCAAAAATAAAGCGGTTTGTTTAATGGGACCATCTGTGATTCCAAATGGGACTTAAATTGGAGGTCAATAGATTTTGGAAATCTATCGCTGAGGTATTTTATTCCCTCCTGGGTTGTTTCTATAAGTGCTACTTTTTCTAGACCAGTTTCTAGCCCAATATTAGAGAAACGGTTGCTAATTGTAGAGAGCCTTTCAAGATCTTTATTAACTTCAACAGTAATTTCAGAAGATATACCCTGTTCTATCAAAAGACTGTTCCAGCCCATTAATGCACTGAGTGGTGTGGCTATTTGGTGGGCTGTTTCTTTAGCCATACTGGCCCATAAAATATTTTGAGCGGCTACTTTTTCTAATTTTAGCGCAAAATATACCACGGCAGAAAATAAGGCAAGAATTAATAGTAGTGCCAATGGAAAATAGCGAAGCTTTTTTAAGTTGGGAGACTCTCCATAGTACAATATAGCCAATACAGTTTCTCCTTCTTTGATTTTGATTGGCGGGTTCTCTTTCGCAAATCTTTCCATGAGCCCCTCCAGCTTTTCAGCATTTTGGGAAATGTCTTCATCGAAGTTGTTAAAGCTATAGGACCCATCTGTGTGAGAAAGAATCATGGGGGTTTTAGTATTAGATTGAAAAATCTCTAAGACCAAATCTCCAAGAGGTGCATTGGGATCTGCACTCATGAATTGTGATTGGGCTGTAGCCCAAATAGACATTTTATCTTGTGCTTCTTTTTTAAATTCTCTTAAAAAGCTATTAGTATTCCAAAGAATAAGCCCTACAATAAAGAGTGCTATTGTAATAAGGATAGGCCTGGCATAAATGAGTTTATTAGATGCTTTCATATATTTAAATCCTGAGAAAAGGGATATTCTTTAAAATTAGGCATTATTTTGAGAAAGAAACCCAAAGGGGTTTATTACATTTTGTTACCTTTGTTTTTGACAAATTTTAATTTAAAAGACGCCACATGGAAGTACAAGGGACTGTGAAATTAATAGATGAAACAAAAACTTTTGGAACGAATGGTTTTAGAAAAAGAGAGCTGGTTGTAACTACTGAAGAGCAGTACCCTCAGCACATAATGATTGAGTTTGTGCAAGACAAATGTGATCTTTTAAATTCATTTTCTCCAGGTCAGAAGGTGAAAGTGGGAATTAATTTAAGGGGAAGAGAGTGGCAGAGTCCACAAGGAGAGACCAAGTACTTCAATTCTATTCAAGGCTGGAGAATAGATGCTTTAGAAGCAGCTGGTTCCGAAGCTGCAGCGGGTATTCCTCCTGTGCCTCCAATGGAAGCTTTTAGTCCTGCAGATAATTTAAATGAAGAAGATCACGACGATCTTCCATTCTAGTAAAGATAACAACTGACTTCATGGTCATTGACCATGCCAGTGGCTTGCATAAAAGCATATACAATAGTAGGACCTACAAAATTGAAACCTCTTTTTTTTAGGTCCTTACTTATTTCTAAAGATAAAGGAGTGAATGCAGGCGCTTCTTTGTATAAATTCACTTTATTTATAAGCGTCTTTCCTTGGGTAAAGCCCCAGTAATATTGACTAAAGCTGCCAAACTCTGCTTGAATTTTCATAAAAGCAGCTGCATTTTGAACACTAGACCTAATTTTCAGTCGGTTTCTAACAATCTCCTGGTTTTGAAGTAGTGCGGCTATTTTCTCCTCATTGTACTTCGCTATTTTCTCATAATCAAACAGATCAAAAGCTTCTCTAAAGGCGTTTCTTTTTTTTAGAATGGTGATCCAGCTCAAACCCGCTTGAAATCCCTCTAGAATTAAAAATTCAAATAAAACACGGTCTTCCTTAACCACCCTTCCCCATTCATTATCGTGATAGGCTTCGTAAATAGGGTCTCCCTCACACCAGCTACATCTCTTTTTATTCATATTTTTATGCTCTAATCATATTCCCTAAACTATAATTTTTTTTTAGATGTCCCTAATAAAAGCTCAAATAGAATCTGCCATAAAAGTTGCACTAGACTATCCTTCTTATATGATACTTATGGAGGAATTAGTCCTCAAACAGATGAGTACTGGGCTGGAACAAAGTGATGCTTTAACCAACTACACCCTTTTGAACAATAAGCGCATGCAGCGTTTAAATAAAACCTTAAAGGTTCCGTCAGAAATAGAAACCAGTATTAAAAATGACCCCAGAGATATTCACTTTTTAGTCCTTTCTGAGAGTTGGTGTGGAGACGCTGCACAAAGCCTTCCTATGGTGTCTAAAATAGCCAAATGCCATCCTAATTGGTCTATGTCTATTGTTTCTAGAGATGAACATCCAGTTTTAATGGACGCCTATTTGACCAATGGGGGACGTTCCATTCCCAAGGTGCTTATTTTAGATAATAAGACTTTAGAGGTTTTGGCAGATTGGGGCCCAAGACCTACAGAAGCTACAAAAATGGTAGTAGATTACAAAGAAATTCACGGTAGCCTAGATGCTGACTTTAAACAGTCTTTACAGTTGTGGTACAACAAAGATAAAGGTCAGTCTATCCTTCAAGATTTTCTAATCCTATTAGGCCTATAGTACCCGAGAGCATGTTTTTTGACTTTTTATTAGCATTAATTTTTTCTTGGGGACCCTATTTACCCTAGTTTTTTGCCTGAAAGTAATAGGTGATTGTGCCCCATTGCATTTTGCCCTCTCGGCGATTAAATTGAGATTTTGAAGCATATTCAAGGGCGTTTTCTAGTAGACATCCATTCGTAGTGGTGCTCTTTGCGGAATTTATTTCTGTACCAACAACTACCCCTTCTGGAGAGACTTTTATATTGACAACTACTTTTCCTCCTTGCTTGCAAGTATACACAGGAATTGGGAGGGAAGTTTTATCTCGTTCAAATAAATGGTAGTAAACCCTTGTTCTTGAGGGTAAATTAGTGCTGCTGCTCTTTTGGGCTTTTAAACTGTCTAGGACTTTTTGATTTTCTTCTTCTAGTGCTTTTAGCTTTTCACTAAATGAATTACCTACACCAACTTCTTCACTGCCTGAAGCAGCATTTATCCCACTAGGAGTCTTAGTTTCTTTTTGGTTATAGGTCGCTTTTTTAGCTGAATTATAAGCGGAATTACTTTTGAATTTTTCTGAGTTTTCTGGGGCTTCTTTTTTTTCTGAAACTGCTTTATTGTTTTCTTTTGGAAGGGGGGGGGATTCCAATGCCATTAAGATTTCTATGTCTTTTTCTGCATTGAAATAGTTTGGATATAGGTGAAGGTTTCCCAGAATTAAAAGGAGAAACCCCATGGAAAAGAGGGTGCTCAAAAATGCCAATTGACGCCTGTTCAGGTGATTTACAAAGTAAACAAACTGGGTTAATTTTTGATTAATAAGTACTTTCCAATCAGACATTAATGTAGATTATTTAATAAGATATCATTAAGGCTAGGCTACAAGGGATTATTCCCTTCTTGAATACATTGAAAATATTCCTCTTAAGAGCGTCCTTTTAAAGAGTCACGTTTTTTTCTAACAAGTCTTTAAACGAAGCTGCATCTATTGCATTATTTACGCTAAAATCTCCTATTTTGGTTCTTCTAAGTGAAGATAAATGCGCACCACTCTCTAAGGCTTTGCCGTAATCATGGGCTAAGGATCTAATATAAGTGCCTTTACTACAGACTATTTCAAATTCAATGGCAGGAAAAGTTTTGGGGGCAATCTTAAATGAGTGCACGCATACTTGCCTAGTGGGAATTTCTACCGCCTCTCCAGCTCTCGCATATTCATATAATCGCTTGCCTTCTTTTTTTAGCGCAGAAAACACCGGAGGCCTTTGTTGTAGGTCTCCTGTAAATAATTCAGCGGTAGATAATAATTGTTGCTCACTGATGTGATCTGTGTCAAAATGCGCGTCAAATTCAGTTTCTAAATCATAAGAAGGGGTTGTTTTTCCCAGTGAAATAGTTCCGGTATATGTTTTTATTTGGCCTTGTAATTCCGCAATTTTTTTAGTGAATTTTCCAGTACATATAATCAATAAGCCAGTAGCCAATGGGTCTAAGGTACCCGCATGACCTACCTTTATTTTTTTGGCATTAAACTTTGTCTTAATGCCCCATTTAACTGCATTGACTGCCTGGTAAGAACTCCAATGTAGCGGCTTGTCTATCAATAAGATTTGCCCTGTTTCAAAATCCGTTAAGCTTAGGTCGTGTAATGACATGTTTTAGTTATTGATTAATCCCAAAATAATGGCTATGCTTCCAACGCAAAAGCAGTATATGGCGAAATAGAATAATTTTGCCTTTTTAACAAGCGTCAGCATCCATTGGCAAGCCAAAAGACCTGATATAAAAGCGGCACAAAAGCCCATTAATAAACCCGGACTATCCGTCCCTTCAAAGGCAATGGTTCCAGAGAGTACGTCTTTGGCTACTTTACCAAAGATGAGTGGTATGACCATTAAAAACGAAAATCTCGCTGCTTTGGATTTGTCTACCTTGAGTAGTACTGCAGTAGCAATTGTAGCACCAGACCTTGAAATACCTGGTAGCATAGCGATTCCTTGGGCTACACCAATGATTACAGCATGGCTGTAACTTACTTTTTTTTGATTGTCCTTAGAGCGATCAGCAATGTAGAGTAAGCCTCCTGTAACCCATAGCATACTACCTACAAAAATGACTTGGCCTGAAAAAAGTGATTCTAAGGCTTCTTCAAAAAACAAACCAATCACCACAGCAGGAATCATAGAAAGCACTATTTTAACCGCAAAATTCCTTGATTCGGAGTCTTTTCTGTTAAAGAGTCCCAGGATAATTTCTCCAATATCTTTTCTGAAAATAACCATTGTGCTCAATGCAGTGGCAAAATGTAGTACTACAGTAAAACTCAATTGTTGCTCTGCTAAAGCTTCTGCCCCTAAGATACTTTTGGCTAATTCTAAATGACCGCTAGAGGAGACCGGGAGGAATTCTGTAATCCCTTGTATAATTCCAAGAATTAATGCGTCTAGTAGTTCCAATTATTTCTGCTTGTTAGGATCTAGTAAAATCGCGTAGGCTTGAATTCCTAGACCGATTAATACTAAGGTAGGAGCTAGTCTTATTCTTCTAAAATTGTAAATTTCAGGATTAAATATATTGGGATCTGTGCTTTTACCTCCAGACATTAATATAAACCCTAGCGTCATAAAACCTATTCCAATAAAAAGAAATTGATAATTTTTTTTACCAAACACAAAGGATTTTTTGGGCGATTTATCTTGTTTCATTTGATTATTTTAGGTTAGTAAAGTTCTGCTGTTCTTAGGTTTAAAAACCGCTGGGCAGCAAAAAAAGTGCTCATTCCCGCTATAACGGCACCCATTAAAAAAACACCTGACGCCACAATTCCAAGCGAAATAGGGTCATTCAAAAGGCCTAAACTTGGAAAGACAAAGTCTAAATAGGCCATTAGACTGCCAATACCACTAAGAGCTACAAAGGCTCCAATGATACCCAGCTTTATATTGGTGGCCATAAAGGGTTTTCTAATAAATTGCTTTGTGGCACCGACCATTTGCATGGTTTTAATAATAAATCGATTTGAATAAAGGGCCAAGCGAATAGAAGCATTGATGAGTAATACTGCAATAAAAGTCATTAGGCTACTAATCACAAGGATCCAGAAAGAGATTTTTTTAATATTATCGTTTAATAAGTTTACTAGTGGCTGGTCATAAGCTACTTCTGCAACAAATGATTTTGCACTCAAATCTGCAACAATTTCAGCCATTTCTTCCGGACTTACATATGCAGCTAAAAGATTCAAATCAATAGCATTTTTAAGGGGGTTGTACCCCAAAAAACCAAGAAAATCTTCTTCAATATCTTCTCTGAGTTGTTCAGCAGCGTCTTCTTTAGAAACAAAAACGGCTTCTTTAGTATAGGGCGCTAAGGCTAGAGATTGTTGTAATTGAGATATTTCTACTTTTTTTGCACTGTCTTTTAAGAAAACAGTAATTTTTATTTGTTCTTTAAAGTGGTCGCCAAGCTTTTTGGTGTTTATGACCAAAACACCCAAAATACCCAATAAAAATAGTACCAAACTAATGCTGAGTACCACTGAAAAGTAGGAAGAAATTAATCTTCTTTTTTGATAACGTTCAAAGGATTGGCCCATAGGATAAACGAATAGAAGGTAAAAATAACAAACTTATAGCAAATCTAAAGCTAGTTTGAATATTTGTGTTGGCTCAAACCCTTAATTTCTTTTCGCTTTGCACAATTAAACTTATTTTTGTGCCGCAGTATAAAACTGAGGGTTTAGGGTTTGTAAACACCCTGACCTAACAAAAGCAGCATAACATGGAGTACAACTTTACAGCGATAGAATCTAAGTGGCAGCAATATTGGGCTAAGCACAAGACATTTAAAGCAGAAAACAAAAGCGATAAGCCTAAATATTATGTGTTAGATATGTTTCCTTATCCTTCTGGAGCAGGCTTACATGTGGGGCATCCATTAGGATATATAGCCTCAGATATTTACGCCAGGTTTAAAAGACACAAAGGTTTTAATGTGCTTCATCCTATGGGTTATGACTCTTTTGGTTTACCTGCTGAGCAATACGCCATTCAAACAGGACAACATCCTGCTATTACTACTCAAGCTAATATTGATAGGTATAGGGAGCAATTGGATAAAATAGGTTTCTCTTTTGATTGGGATAGAGAGGTCAGAACCTCTTCGAGTGATTATTACAAATGGACTCAGTGGGTTTTTGGCCTACTGTTTAACGCCTGGTACGACAAGGCTGCAGATAAAGCTAAGCCTATAGATGTGCTCATTGCACATTTCGAAAAATTTGGAAATGAAGGCGTGCTTGCTGCTGTTGAGGAAGAAGTGAAATCCTTTTCTGCGGAAGAATGGATAACGGCATCGGCGGAAAGCCAAGAAGAAATATTACAACAATACAGATTAACATATCTGGCAGAGGCCCAGGTAAATTGGTGTCCTGCTCTGGGTACAGTTTTGGCAAATGACGAAATTGTCAATGGGGTTTCTGAGCGTGGTGGCCACCCTGTGGTGAGAAAAAAGATGCTACAATGGAGTATGAGAATTTCTGCCTATGCGGAGAGATTGCTTCAAGATTTAGATCTTTTAGATTGGCCTCAACCCCTAAAAGATAGCCAAACCAATTGGATTGGAAAATCTAAAGGTGCTATGGTTACTTTCCATACACAACCGAGCGAATGGTGTAATGAGTCCCTGCCTATTGAGGTATTTACGACCCGTCCAGATACTATTTATGGGGTTTCTTTTATGACCCTAGCACCGGAACATCCTTATGTAGATCGTATCTGTTCTCCTGAGCAGAAAGCGTCGGTTGCGGCATACGTTCAAGCCACTGCCAAGCGTTCTGAAAGGGATAGAATGGCAGATGTGAAAACCATTTCTGGAGTCTTTACAGGAGCTTATGCAAGCCACCCAATTACAGAGGAGCCTATTCCTGTATGGATTGGAGATTATGTTTTGGCGGGTTATGGTACTGGCGCAGTAATGGCGGTTCCATGTGGGGACCAACGTGATTACGATTTTGCCAAACACTTTGATTTGCCTATTCCAAATATTTTTAAAAACGTAGACATATCTCAGGAAGCTTTTGCCCAAAAAGAAGGGGCTGTAATAGACCATTCAGATTTCTTGACTGGATTGCCCTACAAAGAAGCTTTGCACAAATCAATATTGGCCTTAGAAGCCTTAGGGTCTGGCTATGGAAAAGTGAATTATAGGTTGAGAGATGCGGTTTTTAGTAGACAGCGTTATTGGGGAGAACCTTTTCCAATTTATTATAACAATGGGGTGCCAGTGCTTATAGACAAAGCCCATTTACCGATTCAATTGCCTGAAGTAGCTAAGTATTTACCCACAGAAACTGGTGCGCCTCCTCTTGGAAATGCAAGTCATTGGGCTTGGTGTACCAAGACGCATCAGGTCGTGTCTAACGAGGCTATTGATCAAAAGACTGTTTTTCCTTTGGAGTTAAATACCATGCCTGGTTGGGCGGGAAGCTCTTTTTATTTTAACAGGTACAAGGATGCAACCAATTCAGCAGAAATGGCTTCAAAAGAGGCTTTGGATTACTGGGGAGAAGTAGATCTTTATATTGGAGGTAGTGAACATGCTACAGGCCATCTGTTATATGCCCGTTTTTGGCAGAAAGCATTGTATGACTTGGGTGTATTGCCAGAGGCTGAGTTTGCTAAAAAATTAATCAATCAAGGAATGATTACGGGAACTTCTGCCTTTGTGTACAGACTTCCGAATACAAATACTTATGTATCTAAATCTCAAATTAACGGGAGATCTGTTCAGCCCATTCACGTAGACGTGTCTATGGTAAATCTGTCTGACGAGTTAGATATAGATGCTTTTAAGGCATGGAGACCAGAATACGCAGCAGCTACTTTTGAATTAGAAGACAAAGGGGTTTACAAGGTGGGTAGAGAGGTAGAGAAAATGTCTAAATCTAAGTATAACGTGGTGAGTCCAGATGCTATTTGCGAACAATATGGAGCAGATTCTCTACGTTTGTACGAAATGTTCCTAGGGCCATTAGAGCAATCTAAGCCTTGGAATACTGCTGGAATTACCGGAACACACGGTTTTTTAAAGAAATTGTGGAAGTTGTATTTTAACGAAAGCGGCCCTGTTTTTAAATCAGAACCAGCTAGTGCAGCACAACTTAAAATACTGCACAAGACCATTAAAAAAGTGACAGAAGATATTGAAAACTTCTCTTTTAATACCTCGGTGTCTACCTTTATGATTTGCGTGAATGAATTGGCTGCACTGAAATGTACGAGTCAAGAAATTTTAGAAGCCCTGGCTATTTTAGTATCTCCTTATGCCCCTCATATTGCAGAGGAGTTGTGGGAAGCTATGGGTCATGAAGCATCCATTTCTACGGCGCCTTTCCCAGTCTTTAATCCAGCTTATTTGGTGGAATCTGAGAAAGAGTATCCAGTGTCTTTTAACGGTAAAATGCGATTTAAACTGACCCTTCCAATGGATATGTCTAAACAGGAAATAGAAGCTGCAGTCATGGCGCATGAAAAAACCTTACAGCAATTGGACGGGCGGACCCCTAAAAAGGTGATTGTGGTGCCTGGTAAAATTATTAATATAGTAGGCTAATCCTACACGAACTATGGAAACAATAGAGATGATTGGTTTGCTTGCCGCTACCCTTACCACGGCAGCTTACCTCCCTCAAGTAGTGAAGGTGTTGAGAGATAAATCTGCTAAGGACATCTCTCTTTCTATGTACTTGGTCATGTTTACAGGGGTAGTACTGTGGTTGGTCTATGGGTTATATCACAATAGCGCACCCATCATTTTTGCCAATATCATTACTTCTGTATTGACTTTAGCTGTGATTGTCTTAAAATTAAAATACAAGTAAGGCCAAAATGTCAGTGGAAATGCTGACAGTTTATTTTGGTGTTATTTTTGCTGTGATATTTAAAAAGCTATTATTATGATGTTGTATTATATTATTGTAGGACTCATGGCCCTAGTGAGTATGGCGGTGAGTAAAAAATTAAAATCTAAGTTTGCAACCTACTCAAAATTGACGCTTAGAAATGGGATGAGTGGCGCTGAGGTAGCTCAAAGAATGTTGGAAGACCACGGCATTAGAGATGTGAAAGTGGTGTCTACTCCTGGACAACTCACAGACCACTACAATCCATTGACAAAAACAGTTAATTTAAGTGAGTCTGTATATGGACAGCGAAATGCCGCAGCAGCAGCAGTTGCTGCGCATGAGTGCGGCCATGCCGTGCAACATGCAGTGGCGTATCCTTGGCTTCAAATGCGTTCTAAAATGGTGCCTGCAGTTCAGGTGGCTTCTGGCCTTTCTCAATGGGTTATTATGGGTGGTTTGGTCCTTTCTGCTACCACAGCATTGGGCAGTGGCTTATTACTTGCAGGAATTGTTTTATACGGCATTGTAACTGCCTTTACTTTTATAACATTGCCCGTGGAATACGACGCTAGCAACAGGGCTTTGGCTTGGTTAAAGCGCAAACAAATCGTGGGACAAGAAGAATATGCTGGTGCTGAAGACGCCCTAAAATGGGCTGCAAGAACCTATGTGGTAGCTGCTATTGGTGCCTTAGCGACATTGGCTTATTTTGTCTTGCGTTATTTAGGCTCTAGGGATTAAAACCCAATTTGTCGGTCTATTTGCTGGTCTAAGGAAATAAATGTTTCTGTTCTTGACACCCCTTTTATCTGTTGAATTTCTTGGTTGAGTAAACGCATGAGGTGTTCATTATCTCTACAGAGCACTTTGATCAATATGGACCAATTTCCAGTAGTGTAATGACATTCTAGCACTTCAGGTATTTTTTTTAATGCACTCACTGCCGCTGGATTGCTCATGGCTTTGTCTAAATACACCCCAATGTAGGCCATGGTGTTATAGCCTAGTGTCTTGGTGTTGACAATAAATTTCGATCCTTTAATCACTCCTGAGGCTTCTAGTTTTCTGAGCCTTTGGTGAATGGCTGCACCAGAGATCCCAATTTTTCTAGCGATTTCTAAGATGGGTTTTCTGGCGTCCTCCATGAGGAATCGGAGAATTTCTTTATCTATTCCGTCTATTTTAGGCAGGGAGTCAATGTGAGTCATACTTACATATTTTAAGCAAAACTACATATTTTGTTTCATTATTTATAAAGTTAGCCAGATTCTTGTGTTGTAATTTAAGAACTAGCCACGTATTCTGTTGCATATCCTAAATATGGCACTTCAAAATCTTTAAATACCACACCTTCTTGAGCCAATAGTTTTAATACAGGTTTATAGATTTCTGAGTCAATTGGAATACGCACTCCGGCTGTGCTAATGTCTTTATTTAAAATAAGTAAACAGGATATAGCAAGCGGTAAACCTACCGTTTTGGCCATTGCGGTATGCGTTTGAGAAACCCCCTCAACCACCATATGAGCGTCTAATTGTCTCATTTTCCCTTGTTGTTCATAGCCTATTTTATGGTACATAACCACCATGTCTTTTTCTTCCAAGCCAAGGGTCCAATGGGCCTCTAGGATTTCTTGAAGTAGTTCAGCTGGGGTGCCATTTTGTTTGGTTAAAAAGTGTTTGTCACTAAATAGGTGTAATTCCATGAGCTTGTCCCACATAATGTCGTCTTGGTCAATTTTTAGATAATGCCGTACTTTTAACTCTACACTATCTGTTGGGGAATAGGGTAGAAATAAATTAATAAACGCCCTATAGCTCATTTGCTCACTCTCCTCTATCTGGTAACTGTCGTCTGTGAGTCCCAATTGCACAAAAATATTCCAAGCTTTTGAAAAACCAACCCTTCTCATGGTTCCCCTGTATAGTGTTAGGGCATTTTCTAGGCCATAAGCAGTCCTGTATTTTAGAGAATCTCTATTGGCATAGGCTTCAAATTTTCCATAGCCTTCAATGTGCAAGAATTCAGTGCGCCTAAATAATTTGTGATAAGGGATGTATTTGTAAGTGCCTTCTTGTATGAATTTAGCGGCACCGCCTTGTCCTGCTATGACCACATTTCTTGGGTTCCAGGTGAATTTATAGTCCCATAAATTTGGTTTTTCTTGGGGAGCCACTAAGCCGCCAGTGAAGGATTCAAATAATTTAATTTCCCCTCCTTTGTTTTTTATTTGGTCCATAAAAGCCATGGCACTCATATGGTCAATCCCAGGATCTACCCCCATTTCATTGAGGAAAATCAATCCCTTTTCTTTTACCTGATCCTCCATTTCTTTTAATTCAGGACTCACATAGGAAGCAGTCACCAAGTGTTTTTCAAGACTGAGACAGTCCTTGGCAACTAAAATATGCATATGCGCAGGAAGCATAGAGATTACAATGTCTGCTAATGCAATCTGTTGTTGTCTAATCACTCCATCAGTGACAGAGGCAGTTACAATACTAAGTGCAGGATGAGAAGCTATTTGCTTTGGTATGTGAGCTGTTTCTCTGTCTAAAATACAAAGTGAAATATCCTCTTTCTTTGATTGATCTAATAGATAATCAATGAGGTAAGCAGTAGATTTTCCAGCACCTATTAAAAGAATGTTTCGCATGATGAGAACGGGTTTATACGTTCTTAAAAATAGCGAATTGTTATATTTTTAAAGAATTACTTAAAATAAGTTATGAACAAAACAATTATTTCTTGTTTTCCGTACTGATATACTTTTGAAGCGCCATAGTCATAGAAGGCGTTTCAGGGGTGGGTGCCTTAATATCAATTCTTAGCCCTGCATCTGTAGCTGCTTTAATAGTAGAATTTCCAAAAACAGCAATTCTGGTGTTGTTTTGTTTAAACTCAGGGAAGTTTTTGAGTAGTGATTCAATTCCTGAAGGGCTAAAGAAAACCAATACGTCATATAAAACATCGCTTAGATCGGATAAGTCACTAATCACTGTTTTGTAAAAAATACCTCTTTTCCAATCGAGTTGTAATTGATCTAATGTTTCAGGGACAGTTGGTTTTAGTACGTCAGAGGAAGGGAGTAAATATTTCTCTTCTTTGTATTTTTTAAATAAGGGCACTAAGTCTGCAAAATTCATTTTACCTACATAAATTTTACGTTTTCTGTACACCACATATTTTTGTAGGTAATAAGCAACGGCTTCCGATTGGCAGAAATATTTCATGCTGTCTGGCACCTTGAATCGCATTTCTTCTGCCAGCCTAAAATAGTGATCCACTGCATTTCTACTTGTTAATATGACTGCTGTGAATTGGCTTAGGTCTATTTTTTGTTGTCTGACGTTTTTAGCGTCTACGCCCTCTACATGAATGAAAGGTCTGAAATCTACCTTTACTTTTTCCTTGTCAATAAGCCTTGCATAAGGAGAGTTGTCCATCTTTGGTTCTGGCTGTGAGACTAAAATTGTTTTTACCTTCATGGAATCACGTATTAAAAATGCTTACAATTATTAAAAACGGTGCTATTTCAAGAGCGCAAAGGTACAAAATAAAATAGAATACATTATGCAGGATATACTTTTGATAATTTCTTAATATTAAGATGCCCCCAATAAGCGTCACAAAGACAAATAAAAATAAGCTGCTGTAAAACAGAAGTCTAGCATTCAAAGGAATAAATGCGAATAATATATTTGCAGTAAATAAAATAACACTCCCGTAATTAAAGAAGCTATTTTTCTTAAAAACAATTTCATTGAGCAATTTTTTGTTTCCAAACAACCAACCGTGTATGTTCTGAAGTATGGGTTTAATCACAACAAACCCAGATACAAGCGCAAAGCAACTCAAATAATCTATAGTATTTACAGAGGAGCTTTTAAGAAAAATAGGGGCAAAAAAGAAAAGGAATAGACTACAATTTATAACAGCGAATAAGCCCCAAAGCCATTGAAAAGGATGGATAAAAGCTTGTTTTTTATTGTAAACAAAAACGAATCTGTTGTGGCTAATTAAATTAGAAAACGATAGATGCCTTTGCGGGTAAACTAGCTTTGAAAGGCTCATGAGCACTAAGGAGAGAAACAGCAATCCAATGGTCCAATCGGGTATGTGCTGAAATCTCAATTCAAGTTCCATGTCGCTAATTTGTGTGAGTTAGCCCCCAATAAAAAAGGCATTGAATTGGCGGAAATACTTAGTTTGAAATACCCCATACTTAAATCACTTTCTTTTAGATGGTATTTGCCTTTAAGGATGACTGTTTCTCCGGGCATTACTATTTTATTGAGATTGTTCGTTGCTACAGTGCCAGTTTTTTTTGAAACAAGCTCAATAGCCTCAAATTCAGAAAGGTATTGGAATTGCTTGTATTCATTGAGAAAAGCAAGCCCGAAACGGATTTCTTGAATAGGAATTTGGAAAGAATATGGATTTTGTAACTCAAAAACTAGGCTGTTGTCTTTGGCTTCAATAAACACAATTTTTAATAGACTATAAGGCTTGAATGAAGGGATCCATGTTCCGTAATAGGGAACAGCTTTAGCCTTTTCAAAAGAAAAATCAGCAGGAATATTATCTATACCGCTTACAGAATCTTTGGTAATATAGGCTACTTTTTCCCCAAGGACAGCTGTTTCAGAATCATCAATGTTGTATTGGTTTTGCCGGTAGTCAATCGCATTTAGAGAATAAGTATCGCCTCCGGTGTAAAAGGCATACATAGGGGCATTTCTATAAGAATTCTCAAAGACCACTTTATGATCTCCTACCACCTCTTTTAAAGCTGTGGTCCATGCCTTGTTGCCGTGCGCCTCGTAAGAAATAGGCAATAAAGGCTCATATACAAGTCCTATTCTCAAAAATACAATCAGAATGATATTGATCCAGCCACTGATCCATAATTGTCTTTTGAGTTTGGGATTTGCCATAAGCGCCTCAAAAACAAGTAGGGCAGCCGGAATACAAATCACCACCATCCATTGGGTTTGAATACGTCTGTTAAAACTCGAAATAAAGAAAAACACCAGAACGGTAACAATCACCCCGAACAAACTTTTTTTAAGCGCAGTGTCTCTTGGCTCAGAAAAGAGAGATTTGTAGATAAAGGGAAAACAAAACCCAAAAATGGCCGCAAGATTAATAAAATAGCCCAATCCAAAGTCAAAGAAGTCGTAGGCCCGATTAGGCCTTTCGAATAGGTGGTAAGCTACCGAGACAAACTCGTTTGAATACAGCCAATATAAATGTGGGCTGTACGCTACAAGACTCACTCCAACCGCTACCCAGGCATATTTATTTTTCAGTAAACTAGGGACTCCAACTAAAACACCAACAATCACTAGTACCGCATGGTATTTGCTGTACATGAGTGCTGCCATCACTAAACCTAGAGCAATACTTAAACCCCAGTTAGGCCCTTTAAAAAATGACTTCAGTAGATAAAAAAGTAAGGCTGTAAAAAAGAGTAGCGGCGTATCCGGTAAGGTAAAAAACCCATAGGCATTTAAGAGGGTCATGGAACTCAACAGGACAAAAAATGCCCCAATATGGTGTTTTTTATGTGTCTTGGAAACAGTGTTCCAAATTAAAACATAGGCTCCTAAAGTACTAAAAACCCCAATGATCCTAACGCCTAAAGTTCCTTTAAAAAATAAATTCCCCAAGGCAATCATGGCTGCTACCATTGGGGGGTGGTCAAAGTAACCCCAATCTAGTTGTTTGGAAAAATACCAATAATAAGCCTCGTCATAAATAAGCTCAGTGAAAATAGCCTGAAGGGTATTGGCTAAACCAATAAGGATCATAATCCCCCAAAAAAGCTTTTGTTTATTCCCTTTCATTCCTATGGATTAGTGCGCAAATTTACAAATAATTACTGCAGGGCTTCCATTTTGTAATCACATTTACAACCTATAAAAAAAACATAAATCCCTAGTTTCTTACTCATTTTACGCCTTTTATGTCCTATTTTTGCGCTTAAAGAAGCCTTTCATGTCCAATAGACTTGTTATTATTCCCACCTATAATGAGATTGAAAACATTAGCCAAATCATTGCGGCTGTTTTTGAACTTCCCCTAGATTTCCACGTTCTGATTGTAGACGACGGATCTCCTGATGGTACAGCAACACAAGTAAAATCTCTCCAAAGCCAGTACCCTGGAAGGCTATTTATAGAAGAAAGAACCCGCAAGGGAGGCTTAGGTACTGCTTATATTCACGGATTTAAGTGGGCTTTAAAAAAACAGTACGACTACATTTTTGAAATGGATGCAGATTTTTCTCATCCACCAAAGGACCTTATAGCTTTATTTGAAGCCTGCGAACAAGGCGCAGATCTATCTGTAGGCTCTAGGTATAAAAAGGGAATTAATGTAGTGAATTGGCCTTTATACAGAATTTTAATCTCCTACGGAGCGTCTTTTTATGTAAAACTTATTACAGGAATGAGGGTACACGACCCAACCGCAGGATTTGTGTGTTACACCAGGAGCGTTCTAGAAGCCATTCCTTTAGATCGGGTGCGATTTGTTGGATATGCCTTCCAAATAGAAATGAAATTTAGGGCACATGTTTTAGGTTTTGTCATTGAAGAGGTTCCAATTGTTTTTAAAGATAGGGAGTTGGGAAAATCAAAGATGAGTAGTGCCATAGTTGGTGAAGCCATTATTGGTGTTTTAAAGCTCAAATGGCAAAGTATTTTTAATAAAAATAATTTTTAAAATGGGGTATACGATTATAAAGAATGGAACTTTAGTCAATGAGGGTTTGGCCTTTCAGGCCGACGTCTTAATCAAAGACCACTTTATTGAAAAGATAGGTAAAGATCTTTCTCATCCCAATGCTACTGTAGTAGAGGCAAATGGCATGTGGGTGTTACCAGGAATTATAGACGATCAAGTCCATTTTAGAGAACCGGGTCTCACGCATAAAGGCACTATATATTCGGAGAGTAGGGCAGCTGTAGCAGGAGGCATAACGACCTTTATGGAACAACCAAACACCAACCCACAAACCACAACAATTGAAGCCTTAGAGGCTAAGTTTGCTTTGGGAGCACAAAGCTCCTTTGCCAATTACGCCTTCCCGTTTGGTGGGACCAATGACAATTTAGAGGAATTAAAGCGTTTGGATAAAAACGCTACATCTAATGTAAAGTTATTTTTGGGATCCTCTACTGGAAATATGCTCGTAGACAACCAGAAAGTATTAGAAGGTATCTTTAAAAACACCGAATTGGTAATTTGCACCCATTGTGAAGACGAAGGGACCATTAGAGCAAATATGGCTGCTTTTACGGAGCGTTACGGTGAAGACATCCCTATGGACGCCCACCCTAAAATTCGCTCTGAAGAAGCCTGTTATTTGTCTTCTTCAAAAGCTGTTGCATTGGCTAAAGAAACTGGTGCAAGGCTACACGTTTTTCACCTCTCTACAGCGAAAGAAACGGCCTTATTTAGAAATGACATTCCTTTAAAAGACAAAAAAATTACGGCAGAGGTGTGTTTACACCACCTTTGGTTTTCACAGGAAGATTATGCAGAAAAAGGAAGCTTAATTAAATGGAATCCAGCCGTTAAAACAGCCAATGACAGAGCTGGTTTATGGGAGGCCTTATTAGATGATCGTATAGATATAATCGCAACAGATCACGCCCCCCATACTTTAGAAGAAAAACAGCAGAAGTATGCCAAAGCACCTTCTGGAGGTCCTCTAGTGCAACATGCTTTGGTGGGAATGCTAGAGAAGGTAGACCAAGGCGTACTTTCTTTGCCAACCATGGTTCAAAAAATGTGTCATAATCCAGCTATTCTATTTGACATAGACAGACGTGGCTTTTTAAGAGAAGGCTATTATGCAGACTTGGTTTTGGTAAAACCCAACAGCCCCTGGACTGTAAGTGCTGAAAATATTGTCGCCTTATGTGGTTGGTCTCCTTTTACAGGGACACGTTTTTCAAATAGCGTTCACAAAACTTTTGTCAATGGTCATTTGGCTTATGACAACGGATTGATCAGTGATCACAAAAATGCCATGAGACTTAATTTTAACAGAGATTAATATGAAGCAATTGTTCTTTTTTGCCCTGCTTACTTTTGGACTTTCTTGTAGCAACCAAGTGGTGCCTAAACCAGAAAAAGTGTTGTCTTTGGATCAAATGGAATCTATAGTATATGACATGGCCGTGTTAAATGCAGCAGTAACGGCAGACAGGTCTCAGTTCAAAGAACAGTCTATTACCCCATTGGGATACATTTATAAAAAGTACGATATAGACAGTACGGTGTACGCTCAAAATGACTTGTATTACGCCTCAAAGCCATTGCAATACGAGATTATATACCGTAGGGTAGAGAAACGCCTACAGGCCTTAAAAACCAATTACGACGAGGCAGCTAAAGCTTCTAGTGCTCTGGAATAATTGAGTTCCTTTAGGGAATATTGTGTTTAAATAGCTTACAGCATTCTGCGATTACTTTATTAATAGGGGTATATTCCATAGGTAACATTTGACTGGATTTATTGGAATCGTAAAAATCTCTAGATCTGAGCCCTTTTAGGGTGTGTTTTGTTATTTTTCTGTCGCTCTTTAAAAACAAACCCTTAATAAAATCTAAGCGCCAAAGAATTTCAAGGACCCAAAAAGGCAGTTGATAGGTTGGTTTTTTTAACCTAAATCCATCTGCCATATATCCAAATAGCTCCTGGTAAGAAATATTTTCTGAGACACAAATAAAACGTTCTCCCCATTTTTTTGTTTTAACACTTAACAGCATGGCGTTCACAACATCATTAACTCCAACGAAACCTGAGCCACCAGGAAAATAGAACGGGCTGCCTTTTTGAGCAAATGAAAACAATTTACCACTCCCTTTTTTCCAAAATCCAGGACCCAGAATTACACCGGGATTTATAATAGTGGCAGAAAGTCCTTCCCAAATACCCCTCCACACTTCTAGTTCTGCTTGGTACTTTGTAAGGGCGTATACATTTGGATCGCTAATGTTCCAATCCGTCTCCTCTGTGATGTGTTTTTGGGTATCTGATTTTCCAAGTGCCGCAATGGAACTCACATAACAAAAAGCACTCACCTTGAAGTCTAAGGCAAGATTAACCATGTTAGCCGTTCCAGTAACATTGACAGATTTAAGGATTTTGTATGCACTGGGATCAAAAGAGATATGAGCAGCACAGTGATATACCGTGTTAACTTCTTTAAAAGCAATACGGAGTCCCTCTAGGTCCAATATATCTCCAAGCACCCATTCTATGGTCTTATAGCGAGCTAAGTCAAGGTCGCCGTATGAAATAAATAATTTCTTTACGGCCTCTAATCCTTTTACATCTCTGTAAATAGCCCTACACAGCTGACGGTCTTTACATAGGTTAAAAAGAAGATGGGCACCTACCAAGCCGGTACCTCCAGTAACGAGTATCATATTATCAAAATTACGTTTTTTATTCCCTATTTTTGCCCCATGAAAGCTATTTTTCCTACTCCTTTTTCTTTAGAAAATACCCAAGAGGTATTTAAAGCCTATGCGTTGGAATTATTTGCATTTCAATATAAATACAATGCGGTATACCACGAATTTTGTAGCTTACTCAAAAAGACTCCTGAGCAAGTTCAAACCATTGAGGATATTCCCTTTTTACCTATTTCATTCTTTAAGACCCACCAGGTGGTTACTCAGATGCCTATTGAACCGGCAACAGTTTTTCCTGATACTAAATCTGTAGATAAAAATACAGGGTTGGCTTTTTGTTTTACTTCTAGTGGTACTACTGGATCTGAAACATCAAAGCATTATGTCCCTGACCTCTCGCTTTATGAAGCTAGTTATATGGCTGCTTTTGAGATTTTTTATGGCCCTGTAGAAAACTACTGTGTATTGGCTTTATTGCCTGCATATTTAGAGAGGGAGGGATCTTCTTTAATTTATATGGCAGAAGATCTCATTGCAAAAAGCGGCCACGCTCAATCTGGTTTCTACCTACATAATCACGAAGCACTTTATAAAACTTTATTAGAATTAGAGTCCAAAAACACGCCTGTATTTTTGATCGGAGTTTCTTTTGCTTTACTAGATTTTAGCGAAAAATATTCTATGTCTTTAAAAAATACCATTGTAATGGAAACTGGTGGCATGAAAGGCAGGCGAAAAGAGATGATCAGAGAGGCGCTTCACGAAAATTTAAGCAAGGGTTTTGGCGTTTCTAAAATTCATTCAGAATATGGAATGACAGAGCTTTTATCTCAGGCCTACTCCAAAGGGGACGGTGTTTTTAACACCCCTCCATGGATGAAAATACTGATCAGAGATACGGAAGACCCTTTTAATTATGTGGGCGACGAAAAAACAGGAGGCGTTAACGTCATTGATTTTGCCAACATTCATTCTTGCGCATTTATTGCCACTCAAGATCTAGGAAAGACTTTTAAAAACAAAGACTTCTCTATATTAGGTCGTTTTGACAATGCCGCTATTAGGGGTTGTAATTTATTGGTGCCTTAGCAGTTTTTTTGTCAATATTGGATTAGAGATTTACTGTAATCTAATTTTAAAGAGGGTTTTTGTATCAGGCGGATACTGTGCTAAAACCCTATTCAAAAACTAGTATAAAGTAGTTCTTTTTTCCCCTTTGCAACAACACATACTTCTGATCAATCAGGTCTTTCTGTCGTATTAAATACGTTTCACCCACCTTTTCTTTATTAACAGAAATAGCGTTTTGTTTTAATTCTCTTCTGGCTTCGCCATTGGATTTTAAAAAGCCAGTTTCAGCAGATAAAGCTGCGATCATATCCAATCCGTTTTCCAAATTCGAAATAGGAAGTATTGCTTGAGGAACGCCTTCAAAAACCTCTAAAAAGGTTTGGGTATCTAAGGCTTTTACCGCCTCTGCAGTAGTTTTTCCAAATAAAATATCACTGGCTTTTACGGCATTTTCATAAGCCTCATGACCATGTACTGCTGTAGTTACTTCCTTAGCAAGATTTTTTTGAAGCAGCCTTAAATGAGGCGCATCTTGGTGATCTATAACCAATTTAGCAATGGTTTCTTGGTCTAGTAAGGTGAATATTTTAATATATTTCTCTGCATCTACATCAGAGGTATTTAGCCAATATTGAAAAAATGCATAAGGAGAGGTTCTGTTGGCGTCTAACCAAATGTTACCCCCTTCTGTTTTCCCAAATTTAGTTCCGTCTGCTTTAGTAATCAGTGGGCAAGTTAATGCGTATCCTTTACCTCCTCCAATTCTCCTGATGAGTTCTGTTCCGGTAGTGATATTTCCCCACTGGTCAGACCCACCCATCTGTAAGGTACACTGGAAGTTTTTGTACAGGTGTAAAAAGTCATATCCTTGAACCAATTGATAGGTAAACTCAGTAAATGACATGCCCTCAGCAGCTTCTGAGGAAAGCCTTTTTTTTACAGAGTCTTTGGCCATCATATAGTTTACGGTAATGTGTTTTCCTACGTCTCTAATAAAGGATAGAAAAGAAAAATCTTTCATCCAGTCGTAATTATTTACAAGAACGGCTGCATTAGGCGCCTGTGAATCAAAGTCTAAAAACCTAGACAGTTGTTCTTTTAAAGCGGCTTGGTTGTGTCTTAGGGTGGCTTCATCCAGTAAATTTCGCTCATTTGATTTTCCTGACGGATCACCAATCATTCCTGTAGCTCCACCAATTAATGCATAGGGTTTATGTCCCGCAATTTGAAAATGCTTTAATAGCATAACCCCTACTAAATGACCTATATGTAAAGAGTCTGCTGTAGGATCTATACCCAAATATGCAGCGCGCATTTCACTTAATAAGTGTTCCTCAGTTTCCGGCATGACGTCGTGCAACATACCCCTCCATTTCAATTCAGCAATAAAATTTGTAAGCATTCTCAGTTCCATAAAAGATTAGAAAGACAAATATAACTTTTATTCGAAAGAAAATCCGGAGAGGACGGATGGAAAATAGGAAGGGAATTTTATTTGATCACGAGTTTCCTAGTGCTGCTTTTTGCTTCAGCAAAGATTTTAATCACATAAATACCAGGCTTGATCTTTGGAAGGGCCAACTCTTTTGTTTTGAGGATTTTCTCAAGTACTGGGGTGCCAAAAACGTCAAATAAAATAATTTTTTTTGGGGCTACGAGGTCTGTCTCAATGAATACTTTGCCTTGGGTCACTGGATTGGGATAAATTTTTAGCCCAGGAATTTCTACAGACTCATTTTGCTGTGCAAAACCAGCAGCAAACACAAATAATAAAAGTATGTAGAGGACTTTTTTCAAAAAAAACATCTTTAGCACAATAAAGATACATTTTTTTTGTTACGACAGTCTTAATGAGTTGTTAACGAGTCCCTTGATCTGTGCAGAGCGCAAAAAAAACCCGGCTGGAAGCCGGGTTTTAAAACTAAATAATAAAAACAATTAAAATTTATAGCCAAATGCTAAGGATACATTTACCCCTGGATTAAGGCTAGAAAAAATAAAATCTGTGTTTCCAAAATAATCAAACCTGCTTTCAATAGCATCATTTAATAAGTTGTCTACCTTTAGCGTAAGTGTTTTCTTTTTGTTTTCACCAAAACGTTTACTTGCATTTAAGTTTAAACTGTGGAAAGGTTCCGTAAAAACATCTGGGAACTGTCCAACACCAATCACTTGTAAAGCCCTACCCTGAACATTGTAAAACAACCCAGCTTCAAAATCACTTTCAAATAAGTCATAAGTGATTCCTGCATTAACCAAGTACGGAGACTGTCCTTGTAATTTTCGGAAAGTGTCTATTTTTCTATCTCCAGCTACAGATTGGCGTGCAATTAATTCATTTTCAGACATTTCTAATTTAGACACAATTAATGAGGAATTTATATTAAAAGACACACGATAATTGTCATTCGAATACAAGGAATTTCTCATTTCCAATTCTATTCCATAAACAATTGCTTCCTCGGTATTTCTCGCAATTAAAGTATTGGGGGTAGTTACATCAAAATAATTAATTTCTATTGGGTTTTCGAAGCTTTTATAAAAACCACTAATAGCCATAAACCTATTCTCTTCACCATAGTGCTCCCAACGAACATCAAAGTTGTCAATGTAGGTGGGTTTTAAATCAACATTACCAACAAAGAATCGCTCCGTTATTGGATCATAGATATTGGCTGCTGAGTTTTCTTTAAAACTTGGACGTGCAGTGGTCATTGAGTAAGAAGCTCTAATGTTGGTGTCTTCGTCTACCGAATAAATAAAGTTTGCAGACGGATAAAAATCCTGGACATCTATAAACTCCTCATCATTATATACCTCTCCTGAAACATCTTGACCAGAATACAACACATTATATTGTTCATACCTTACCCCCAAAGTAGCTTTCAACTTTTCTGAAACATTTAATTCTGTAGAAAGATAGGCTCCTACTGTTTCATTTTGAGCTTCATATTGGTTAGTGGGCTGGTAGTCTCCAATTACAAAAGATCCAGTGTCTCTAGTAGCATTCCAAACAAAGCTAGAGTTTAGGATATTGTCATAATTCCCATCTAAATCCATTGAGTTACCTCTGTAACCAATGGAGAATAGATCTGTTCCAAACTCTCTGTCTTTGGTGTTATATGCAACTCCAATTTTTAATTTATTCCCTGCTTTGCCAAATAATTTAAAGTCATATTTTAAATCTGCTTTTGCAGAAACGCCATATTCTTCTAGATCTCTCCAAAGCCTTAACGGAAGTGCTGTAGAAGAATTGTCTATAATTTTATTTCCGTTATTCAAAACATTGAATACAGATTTTCTAAAGTCAATATCTCTTACCCTAACAACAGAGGGAGCGAACTTCCAATCAAATGAAAACTTGTCACTCAATCGATAGGCTCCAGAAAATGGAACCGTTAAGATCTCTCTTTCTGTGTGTGTCATAGTATTAGTAATTCCAGAATAAGGATTTTCAATATAGTCTTCTATGATTCCATCGAATCCGTTACTTTCTCCACTTCTAATTGCAAGGATAGTTGCATTATGCTTAAAGCTTCCGGTCTTTAGTGAAATACCCAAAAGACCACTTGCAATGGATTGGATTGACCCTAGTTCTCCTTCTTGACCGTCAAAATCTTGTTGTTCACCATTTCTAACAGCAACACTTCTATTGACCACACTTTCATAATAATCTGTATCTAATTTATAATTCATAGAAGCAATAAAACCAATAGATACTTTTTCAGAGATATTATACTGGTTAGACGCGGTCCCACCAATACTGTAATCCATAAAATTATTTTCCCTACTCACACCCATTTGTTTTGTAAAGGCGTTTGTACTTGAAATTAAAAATGCTTCTTGTTGGGCATTATTCACGTTTACAGGCCTTGGAAAATTAACTACAGAATTAAAGGGCAGCTCATTTGCTCCACTGTCAAAAGACAAAGCATTGAGAGAATAATCGGGAAGTGTAGGAGCATTTTTAAAATTAGTACTTGTATTATAACCTGCAGAAACCGAAACACTGTATTCAGGTATCGCTGAAAAATCTTTTAAAATAACATCTACTAAACCACCCGTAAAGTCTGCTGGTAAATCTGCACTTGCAGATTTACTAATTAAGATATTATCAATCAAATTGGTAGGAAATACATCTAATTGAAGGGTATTTCTATCAGGGTCTAATCCAGGCACTTCTACATTTCCTAAAAGTGTTTTAGAATATCGGTCTCCTAACCCCCTTACATACACAAACTTTCCTCCTTGAACAGAAACACCAGGTATTCTTTTAATGGCTGCCGCTACATCTCCATCTCCAGACTTTTTCATGGTCTGAGCAGATAAACCATCTAAGAGCGTTATGGCTCCTTTCTGTATAGCCAGTACTGCTGCCTCATTATTTTTTTTGGCAGATACTGTGATCACGACTTCTTCTAATTGGTTAGAACTCGGATTTAAAGTGACATTTACTTGGACTTCATCATTAGTTCCTACCTCCACATCGCTAATTACTTTGGTCTCATAACCTAAATAAGAAAACTCTACTTCGTAAATTCCTTCTGATTTAACAATTATAGAATAGCGTCCTTCAAAGTCTGTAATTGAGCCGAGAGTACTTTGGGTTTGTCCCTTTTCACGTACAATAACATTGGCAAAAGCGAGCGGTTCATTAAAATCGCCGTCCATGACAAGTCCTGAAATAGCAGATTGAGCAAATGCAGCTTGGAAAGCTACTGTCAAGAACAAGAATAATATTTTTTTCTTCATGTATGTATTTTTTATACAACAAAAGAATAGCTCTAGGAGAGCTATTCTTAAGTGTTAAGTATGGTATGTTTTTTTGTTAGTTGAAAAATTGTGTCCAACCAAATACAGACTCATCTGCACCTTTACCTGATGGTCTAGTAGTACTCACTGAAATCCAAGTGGCAGAAGCCTCTTCTACTTGCCCACCTATAACTGTAGTTTTAGAATCAGAAGTTACAACAATGAAATCTTTGAAATTAAGTTTTCCTTCTGCAGTAGTTGTTCCAGCACCATCATAAGTATCTGCATCAATTCCACCAAGTGTTGTTCCAGCTGGGAAGTCTACAAACAATACGTTTTCATTAAATCCAGTAGCATCTGATTTCCAGTTACCAAAAGTGTCGAATTTAGCAGCATCTGATCTTCCGTAAGCAGTTACATTTTTAACAGTGTACTCTCCTAAGATTGCATCGTTAGGCTCTTCAGTTCCATCAATTTCAAAAACAGTATCTGAACCTGGAGCCATAATAACTACAGCATTACTTATTGTTCCGTCATATGCTTGATCTAAATCAATACCATCGTCATCAAAATTTGCAATGACAATGTTGGTAACATTAACAGCACCACCAAAAATTTCAATCCCGTCGTCTTCTGAACCAATAAGCTCAATATTTTCAATTACAGTTCCTGAACCAACTCCACCCATAGTTAATCCTTGTAATTCGTTACCAGGAGAAACTGCAGTACCTGTGTGACGAATAGACACATATTTCATAGTACCAGAACTTTCAGCATTATTTGAGCCACCATATTTTGTAAACTCATATCCAGAAACAACCCCTTCAATGTTAGCTTCTCCATTGGCAGCACCTACTACACCATTACCAAGAATGATTACAGAACCCCAAAGACCTTTATCAGTTACAGAACGGTTTGGAGAAGTAGACCCATTAGCGTATACTATTTGATCATTTGCATCAGTGAAAATGATTGGCTTATCTGCCGTTCCAACTGCTTCAATTTTAGCACCTTTAGCCACAATCAAAACAGTAGCATTTGCTCCTGTACCAGCAGCTGCTTTTACAATAGTTCCTGCTTCAACAGTTAAAGTAGCACCATCTTCTACTACAATTTTACCATCCATTAACCAAATTTTGTCATTGGTCCAAGTTGTGTTAGAAGAAATATATGTTACTCCACCGGTTCCAACACGTACAACTGTTGGGTTTGCCAATGCATCTGCGGCACTTAAAGCCGCTTCAATTGCACCGTCAATGTCTAAAGTAGCCAAACCAGAATTTACGGCCTGTGTTGCTGCAGCAGCAGCAGCGTCTGCAATTTCTTGAGTATTAGGGTAGTTTTGTAATGCAGCAGCAACCGCAGCATCTACAATTTTTTGAACTTCAGCACTGTCTACAACGGCTTCAGTTTCACATGAAGTGAATAAAATTGCTCCAGAGAATAAAAGAGCTAAAATTGATTTTTTCATCTTTTAAAAATTTGTTTTAATTAGTTTGGAGCAAATGTATGTGGTTAAAACACTTTTACTTTTAGCTTAATGTTAAGTGTTTCTCTATCTGTGTTAACTTATTGTTTTATTGAGTGAGGATACTATTTTATGTAGCGCTCCATTTTAACGTTACAATACCACGATATTTTAATGATCCCATATAATTCAATCATTTAAGAAGGTTTTTGTCATTTATCTAAATGTTAACAGATTAAATCAATGTTAAGCTCGTCTGAGATATAAGTATTATATTTACTTTTGAGCATTAACCATGTTTTTCAACCATGAATAATAAAGACATTAAGATTCTTTTAGTAGACGACGAGCCAGATATTTTGGAGATTGTGGGCTATAATTTATCTGCAGAAGGATACCAGGTGTACACCGCCAGTAATGGTGTAGAAGGGGTGGCTAAAGCCAAGAAAAAACAGCCCCATTTAATTATCTTAGATGTAATGATGCCTGAGATGGATGGGATAGAGGCATGTGAGAAAATTAGAGCAACCCCCGGTCTGGAAAATACTATAATTACTTTTTTAACCGCTAGGGGAGAGGATTATTCTCAGGTGGCTGGTTTTGACGCTGGTGCAGACGATTATATTACCAAGCCCATTAAACCTAAAGTGTTAGTGAGTAAAGTAAAGGCTTTGCTCAGAAGATTTAATGAAGGAGCGGTACCAACAGAATCGGAAGATATTACTAATGTAGGAGACCTCACTATTAATAGAGAGGAATATAAAATTATTCATAAAGGGGTTGAATTAGTTCTGCCAAGAAAAGAGTTTGAGCTTCTGGCCCTGTTAGCTTCAAAACCAAACAAGGTATTTAAAAGAGAAGTTATTTTAGATAAGGTTTGGGGTAACGAAGTAGTTGTTGGGGGAAGAACCATTGATGTACATATTAGAAAACTCCGCGAAAAAATTGGAGATAGCAACTTTAAAACTGTTAAAGGAGTTGGCTATAAGTTTGTACTTTAGCAATCTATGGCAATTAAACTAAAGAAATCTTATCGCTTTGCACTGCGGTCCTCTTTGATCATTTCTATTTTACTCACGCTGTCTTTGGGTTTCCTTCTCCAAGCAGTAAATTCATTAGTGTGGGGTGTTTTAGGGGTTTATTTATTGCTTAGTTTTTTCATTTGTTTTGTAGTCATTCAGCTCCGAGTTGAGAAGTTTATTTATAGGAGAATTAAAAAGATATATGATGAGGTGTCTCTATTAGAGTCTAAATCTTTAGCAAATATCCCTGTAACAACTGATATGAAAACGCTTACAGAAGAAATTGAGCGTTTTGCACAAAACAAAAAAGTAGAAATAGACAGCCTTAAAATTACAGAAGAATACAGAAAGGATTATTTAGGTAATGTATCTCACGAATTAAAAACGCCTCTTTTTACAGTTCAAGGGTACATTTTAACGCTACTAGATGGCGCAATGAATGATAAGAATGTCAGAAAGAAATACCTTGAAAGAGCTGCCAAAGGCGTAGATAGACTCATTTACATTATTAAAGACCTGGATTTAATTACCAAATTAGAGGTGGGAGATTTAAATTTAGTGCCGGTGACTTTTGATATTGTAGAACTGGTCCAACAAGCTTTTGAAATGTTGGAAATTAGGGCTGCAAAAAAGCATATCACCATGTCATTTGACAGGGTGTATAATTCCCCTATATATGTAAAGGCAGACAAGGATAAAATACAGCAGGTTTTAATTAACCTTATGGTAAATGCTATTAAATATGGGCATGAAAACGGGACCACTGAAGTATCTATTGAAAATCTGATTAAAAATAAAGTAATTGTTCGTATTACAGATAATGGAGAAGGAATTGAGCAAACAAATATTCCGAGACTTTTCGAGCGCTTTTTCCGTGTAGACAAAAGTGGGAGCAGGGCAGAAGGAGGCTCAGGTCTGGGTCTCGCTATTGTAAAGCACATTCTAGAAGCCCATGGAGAAAAGATTTATGTAGAAAGCGTGGTAGATGTTGGTTCAGAGTTTTCTTTTACCTTGGAAAAGACAGAAAACAAGCCACCCATATCTGCGGTGTAATCAAAATGACTTAGCCCCTTGTAATGGGAGATTTTTTGAAGCATTCCAACGGAAAAATGCTCCTGGTTACAACAGGGGACAATTCCTTTGTCGTCTAATCGCTCCGCCAAGTATTCTTGCTCATATTGACCAGGTGTAGGAATAAAAAAGGCTTTTTTTTCTAGTTTAGCTAAATCCATAATAGTGGTGTATCCTGATCTACACAACACCATTTCACTAGAATTAATGGCACACTCTAAATCTTTAGTGGCCATGTAATTGTGGGTTTCAATATGCTCCTCTTGTAATTTTAGCGCAGGAACCTTTTCATCTACAATTCCCCTAACCAACATGACGTTTCCTTTAAAATAGTGAAGTTCTTCTAGAATTTTTTCTTCTAAAAGCGTCCTTTGAGGTTCAGGACCAGAAAGCAGGACCAATAAATCACGTTTGATAGGTAAGTTTAATTTTTCTAGTCTGCTTAGAGGCCCCAAGTATTTTAAGGGAATAGTAATGTCTTTATTACGCCCTAATTTCCCAGATAAATTTTCATTCCATGGAACATCTGGCACCCAACACTCATTAAATTTCTGAATGATCTTTTGGTGAATTTTTGAAGATAACTTGGTCGTGTTTCCAGTGAGTACTGTGAGTTGGTGTGTGATAAATACACAGGGCAATTTTTTGTAGTAAACCCCTAGTCTATTGTCGGAAATAATGCCTTGAACACCCATTTCTTTGCAAATGGCTTTCACAGCCTTTTTTTCATTTTTTATGGCCTTTATCATTTTGGGAGAGTTCCATATCATCTTGAATTTAAAGTGCTTCCCATTTTTGGGATAACTTATATGATAAGAAGGCAATTCTCGCCATTGTAAATCTGGAAATTCTACCCTCAATAAATTCAATGCCACACCGTCAGAAGCAATAATAGGTTCGTAGCCCTGATGTATAAGTGCGTTAATAATTGGAATACAACGGGTGGCATGACCCAATCCCCAATTGAGCGGTGCTATCAAAATTTTTAAACCATTTTCCATCTTGTAAATGAACAAAAAACAATATCAGCGTATATTTCCTTAGCTTTGCCAAATCTTTAAATAATTACTGCTTTGGGAAGTAAAAACAAGTTAAAAAGGTTCAAGGAAAATGAAACATTCACCAATGTGTTTCAGCCTTCAAGGGAAGAAGTATTAAACAAAACCCTAGGCAAAAAGGGACAATGGGCCCAATTTTTTGGAAACAACAATCCAATAGTCTTAGAATTAGGCTGTGGTAAGGGAGAGTACACCGTTGGTTTGGCCAAGCGGTATCCCAATAAAAATTTCATTGGAATTGACATAAAAGGCGCAAGATTTTGGCGCGGGGCTAAAACCGCTTTAGAGGAAACACTACCTAATGTGGCTTTTATAAGAACCCAAATTGAACTCGTAGCGCATTTGTTTTTCTCCCATGAAGTGTCTGAGATTTGGATTACTTTTCCAGATCCTCAAATAAAATACAAGCGTACCAAACACCGCTTAACCAACCCTGTTTTTTTGGATAGGTACAAGCAAATTTTAAGCCCTAAAGGATGTATTCACTTAAAAACTGATTCTGAATATATGCATGGCTATACCTTAGGTCTATTACAAGGAATGGGACTTCCAATCGCTTATGCCAATCATGATGTCTATAAAAATGAAGGCAGTCCTGAAGAAGTATTGGGTATTCAAACTTTCTATGAAAATCAGTATCTTGCCGTAGGAAAGCCCATTACATATTTGCGTTTTAGCTTTTCTTAGTATATTAATAGATAGCACTTAGGGCAATGCGCTAAGCGTTTAAACGTCTTTTATGTCTCATTTGCTAGTGCTTTTTTTTGTTACTTTTTCCGCCGCTTTTATGGCCACAGTACCTCCTGGACTTTTAAATATGAGCGCCGCTAAAATAAGCGTAGAAAAAGGGCCAAATAACGCGTATATATTTAGTTTAGGGGTAGTAGTTGTTGTGTTAATTCAGGCGTATGTAGCGGTTTTAATTTCTAAATTTTTATTTAGCCATCCAGAAGTTATTGCCCTTTTAATGAAGACGGCCGTTGGTATTTTTTGTGCTTTTTCAATATACTTTTTTGTGTCGGCCAGAGGCCAAAAAAAGCCTAAGACAGGTTTTTTAAAAGTAAAGAAACGCAGTAGTTTTTTTAAAGGCATGTTTCTAGCAGCCGTAAATTTATTGAGCATACCATATTACAGTGGGCTTAATGCCATGTGGAAAGCCTCCGGATGGATATCATTTACCTTAGAAGACACCCTTGTTTTTATGCTAGCCACAGCTGCGGGTACTTTTTCTGTATTGTATTTATACACGGTATATTTTAAAAAATTGCAAAAGAAAAACAGGGTTTTTTCTTCCAAAGCAAATTATATATTGGCTGGACTAATGTTGTTTTTAGCCTCTGTGACTTTATTCAGGATTTACCATGAAACACAGTCCTAAGACCCTATCATTTTTTGACAAAGTTTACGCTGTAGTGCGACTCATTCCCTACGGCAGAGTGACCTCTTATGGCGCTATAGCTGCCTATTTAGGGAGTAGGGGTTCTGCTAGAATTGTCGGTTGGGCCATGAATGCTTCTCACGGAGATATGAGTATTCCCGCGCACAGGGTAGTGAATAGAAACGGCCTTCTTACAGGCAAACACCATTTTGGCGGAACCAATCTTATGCAGCAACTTTTAGAGAGTGAAGGGGTGCAGATTAAAGAGCATGCTATAGTGGGCTTAGAAAGCTATTTTTGGGACCCAAATTTGGCTTTAAAATCTGAGTGATAAGCTGTATCTTTGTAATTTAGAATCAGTTTAATTAGGGGAATTCCCCAACAAAATAGGCCTTAGGTCACAAGCAAGCGTAGTATGCAAATAAAAAAGGCAGCCGTATTAGAGGCATTATCTAAAATATCTGCACCTGGTGAGGGTGTTAACCTTGTTGAGAGTGGTGCAGTCACTAATGTCCAGGTTTTTGGCGATGAGGTAACAGTAGATATTAGTATTGCTAATCCAAGTTTACAAGCGCGTAAAAAGACGGAGGTTGAGGTGCTTAAAATTATTCATTCTGAGGTATATGAAAAGGCTAAAATAACAGTGAATGTTAAGGTAGTAACTCCGCCAAAAGCCGCATCTAATGAAATTAAAGGCAAACCCATACCAGGCATCCAAAATATTGTGGCAATTGCTTCAGGAAAAGGGGGTGTTGGAAAATCTACTGTAACAGCAAATATGGCTGTGACCCTTGCTAAGATGGGTTTTAAAGTAGGTGTTTTAGACGCAGATATTTACGGCCCATCTATTCCTTTGATGTTTGACGTTTCTTCTGAGAAACCACTTGCAGTTAATATAGCCGGGAAATCTAAGATGAAACCTGTAGAAAATTATGGCGTTAAAGTACTTTCTATAGGCTTTTTTACCCAGCCCAATCAGGCAGTAATTTGGCGCGGTCCTATGGCGGCTAAAGCATTGAATCAAATGATTTTTGACGCCCATTGGGGCGAATTGGATTTCTTATTATTAGACCTTCCACCGGGCACTGGAGATATTCACCTCAGTATTATGCAATCCTTACCGGTAACTGGTGCTGTTGTAGTGAGTACGCCTCAAGAGGTGGCCTTGGCCGATGCCAGAAAAGGCGTTGCTATGTTTATGCAAGAAGCCATAAATGTACCTGTATTAGGGGTGGTAGAAAATATGGCTTATTTTACGCCAGAAGAATTACCGGAAAATAAGTACTATATATTTGGAAAAGAAGGGGCTCAAAATTTAGCCTCAGACTTAAAAATTCCATTTTTGGGAGAAGTGCCTTTAGTACAAAGCATCAGAGAAGCCGGAGATGTTGGGCGCCCTGCCGCACTTCAGGAAGAAGGCCTTTTAAAAGAGTCCTTTGAGGAGATTACTAGAAATGTTGTGAGGGAATTAGTGGTTAGACAGACCGATTTACCGCCCACCGAAGCTATTAAAATAACGACCATGGCGGGCTGTTCTGCAGTAAAGCCAAAGAAATAAAATATTTTCCCTATTTAAAGGGAAAATAGACACCTAAATTTTAGTCAATGACAGCAGATGTATTGTTACAACAAGTAGAGAAAGCCCTAGAAGAGATTAGGCCTTTTTTACAATCAGATGGAGGAGACATTGCCTTAGAAGGTATAGAGGGTAATACGGTTAAAGTACGTTTAATGGGTGCGTGTGTGGGCTGTTCAGTCAATCAAATGACCTTAAAAAGCGGGGTAGAGCTCACCATTAAAAAGTACGCTCCACAGATTGAACAAGTGATTAATCTCGAAGACTAAGTATTTATTAGAAGTACCATTGTCATGAGATTTATTCTACCTAACAATTTGCTGATAAATGTCATGAGTGATTACTCCATCAAAGACTATTTTTGAAATTGAATATTTTAACATGTAATACTGCATTTTGCAGTGCGTTTTTACAATTGCTATGATAAAGACAGACATACTCATCATTGGCGCGGGACCTACAGGACTTTTTGCGGTATTTGAAGCGGGATTATTACAACTTAAGTGCCATATAATAGACGCCCTTCCAATGCCAGGTGGCCAACTTTCAGAATTGTACCCTAAAAAGCCTATTTATGATATTCCAGGCTTCCCTGAAGTGCTGGCCGGAGACTTGGTGAACAATCTCATGGAGCAAATAAAACCGTTTTCTCCAGGTTTTACCCTTGGGGAACGGGCAGAGAAGATTGAAAAACAGTCAGATGGCAGTTTTATTGTCACTACAGATAAAGGGACAGCGCACCACACTAAAGTAGTCGCCATTGCGGGAGGATTGGGGAGTTTTGAGCCCAAAAAGCCACCCATTGAGGGAATTGAATCTTGGGAAGACAAAGGGGTCTCTTATATGATTAAAGACCCTGAGATCTATAGAAATAAAAAAGTGCTTATTGCAGGCGGTGGAGATTCAGCATTAGATTGGACTATCTTTTTGGCAGACGTGGCCAGCGAGGTTACTTTGGTACATAGAAGGTCAGAATTTAGAGGCGCTTTAGACTCAGTAGAGAAAGTGCAGGGCCTTAAAAATTCAGCTAAGATAAATTTAATTACTCCAGCAGAAGTAATTGGTTTAGCTGGAGACACCCAATTAAATAAAGCATTTATTCAAAAAGTAGGAGAAGAAGCCCCTATTGAATTAAGTGTAGACGCCTTTATTCCTCTCTTTGGTTTATCTCCTAAGTTAGGACCTATTGGCGCTTGGGGACTCGAAATTGAAAAAAATGCGATAGTGGTAGACAATACCTTGGATTATATGACTAATATTCCCGGCGTTTACGCCATTGGAGATGTCAATACATATCCGGGAAAATTAAAATTAATTCTCTGTGGTTTTCATGAAGCTACGCTCATGTGTCAGAGTGCCTACAGTCGTATATTTCCTGATAAAAGGTATGTCATGAAATACACCACTGTTGGAGGTGTCACTGGATTTGACGGAACTAAAAAAGAAGCCCCTAAGGCTGTTGTAAAAAAAATAGAGTAAGTATGGCACAAGATATTGAAGTGACCATTGTAGATAGGGCAGGACATTCCCACACAGTGACGGCTCCTACAGATATGAATATGAATCTTATGGAATTAGTGCGCTCCTATGAGTTGGCTCCAGAGGGAACTATTGGAATTTGTGGAGGAATGGCCATGTGTGCTTCTTGTCAGTGTTATATAAACTCTCCACATGATTTGAATCCAATGTCTGAGGAAGAGGAAGCCATGTTGTCTGAGGCTTTTCACGTACAAGACAACAGCCGCTTGGGATGCCAACTTCCTATTACTGCTGCAATGGAAGGATTGGAAGTTACGCTAGCTCCGGAAGAGTAATGAGGACTCTTTAAGCAATAAGAATTTACGATTAGTTTGGTCCACGCTTAATGGAGCAATAGCTGGTATTAGCTAAAGGTGTATTAGTTCCTCTAAGCTTAATGGAGCAATAGTTCGTGCTTTTTTCAGAGAGGAACAATTAACGCAACATTGGTGCGTTAAATTTTTGCTTGATAGGTAAACAGGTCAAAATACCTCCCTTTGGCCTCAATGAGTTGGTCGTGTGTTCCTTGCTCTGCAATTCTACCCCCTTCAATCACAAGTATTTTATGGGCTTTTCTAATGGTGCTCAACCTGTGGGCAATGACAAAAGTAGTTCTACCTTCTGTAAGGGTTGCCAAACTTTTTTGAATGAGTGCTTCACTCTCTGTGTCTAGATTAGAGGTTGCCTCATCTAAAATAAGGATGGATGGATTGGCTAAAATGGCTCTAGCTATGGCAATTCTCTGTCTTTGTCCGCCAGATAATTTCACTCCTCTTTCTCCAATTAAAGTATCTAAACCAGCCTCAAAACGATCCGTAAATTCATTGACATAAGCCGCATTTACTGCTTCTAAAAGACTTTCGTTCGTGGCATTAGGTCTAGCGTATAATATATTCTCCTTAATGGTCCCCTCAAAAAGAAACTCATCTTGCAATACAACGCCCAATTGTTTCCTATAACTTTCTAAGGTCACTTCTCTCAGTGGGTGGCCGTCTATAGTAATCTCTCCTTGATCGGGATTGATGAAAGTGGCTACTAAACCAGCTATAGTAGATTTTCCAGAACCTGAACTACCCACAAGTGCAATAGTTTCTCCAGCTGCTGCGTTAAAACTAATACTGTGTAACACATCCTTTTCCTCTTCATAGGCAAAAGACACCTCTTTAAAATTAATAGCTCCTTGTAATTTTTTTAGTGGGATAGTACGCAAAGGATCCTCTGCTTCACCAGCTTCATTCATGAGCTCTTCCGTTCGGTCTAGTCCAGCCAAAGCTTCTGTAAGCTGGCTTCCAATATTACTCATTTGAACAATAGGTGCTACCATGAGCCCTAATAAGAAGGTGAAACTTAGAAATTCTCCCAAGGTCAAAGTTTCCATCATAATTTTGTAGCCGCCAATTCCCATGATACCTGTAGTGGCTAGACCTAATAGAAATGTAGCAGATGAAGTCATAAATGCAGTAGCGGTAAGGCTTTTTTTTACATTGATAAACAATTCATGCACCCCTTTCTCAAAAACCAAGGCCTCTTGTTCTGCTGCATTAAATCCCTTAATCACTCGAATACCTCCAAGTGTTTCTGTAAGCCTACCCGTTACTTCTGCATTGATTTTTCCTCTAGCCCTAAAAATGGGTCTAATTACTTTAAAAGCCTTCAGGGCAATGATGGCGAAAATGGCCAAGGGTATGAGGGTGAATAAGGTCATAGACACACTTATTTGTAGTAATAAAATTAGAGAGACCACAGCTGTTATGGTACCGCCTACCAATTGCACCAGGCCTGTTCCAATTAAATTTCTTACCCCTTCTACATCCGTCATTATCCTAGATACTAAGGCCCCAGATTTGGTGTTGTCAAAAAATCGAATAGGCAGACCCAGTATTTTTTTTTGCACTTGAGCCCTCAACTCCGCAATGAGGTATTGGGCTTGTACAGAGAGAATTTTTGTCAATAAAAAGGAAGTGATGGCTTGTACCAGAATGGCTACAATGACTACAGCAATTAATATTTTAAGTCGGTCTAATTCCTTGTTGGGAATAATCTCATCCATTAAAACTTTTAAAGACAGTGGCGCAACAAAACTGGCTATTTTACTTACAACGATCAGTAATAAACCTATAAAAACCATCTTTCTTCTGGGCCAAATAATGGTTGTGAAGGCTTGTAGAATTGAGACTTTAGCTTTGCTTTTGTCTTTTGTTGGATGGCTTTTTTTATTTGGAGTCATTTGTATTTTTTGATCTATGTGGTAAAGGTACTTTTTTGTACCTTTCTATCTATTGATTTAGAAAAAAAACAACCACTATCTTCTTGAAGATTAAATAGCTAACACTTTTAAAAAGCCCATTGAAATGAAACCTATTGTTGTATTTATACTCCTCTTACTTACCGCCTGTTCTGAACCTTTGGATACTGCCTCTGCACGTCAGGAGAAACACGCTGCACAAACCACTATTATCAGGGATTCATTTGGAGTACCCCACATATATGGAAAGACAGATACAGATGCTGTTTTTGGTTTGTTATACGCCCAGTGCGAAGATGATTTTCAACGCGTAGAAGACAATTATATCTGGGCCATTGGAAGGTTGGCAGAGGTAGAAGGACAAAGTGCCATTTATTCTGACCTCAGGGCTAAATTATTCATGACTACAGATGAGGCCAAAGCCATGTACGAAAAGGCTCCTGAGGACATTAAAGCCCTTTGTATGGCTTTTGCAGATGGAATAAATTATTATTTAAAAAAGCACCCAGAGGTGCGCCCAAAGCTCATTGATCATTTTGAACCATGGATGCCTATGTATTTTTCAGAAGGGTCTATTGGGGGAGATATTGAACGCATTTCCGAAAAAAAGATACGCGCCTTTTATGAGAATGGAGCTGCCCTTCCAAAAGAAGAAGCCTTAGCTATTGCTCGAGCAGCATCTGAGGAGGAACCAGCTGGATCAAATGGGATCGCCATTTCTGGAGCCCACACAAAAAACGGAAATGCCATGCTTTTAATTAATCCCCACACCTCATTTTTCTTTAGGGGAGAAGTGCATGTTAATAGTGAAGAAGGCTTAGCGGCATATGGGGCAGTTACTTGGGGACAGTTTTTTGTGTACCAGGGGTTCAACGAAAAGACAGCTTGGATGCATACCTCTACCTATACAGATGTGATGGATGAGTACTTGGAGACCATTATAAAAAATGACTCAGGCTTGTTCTACCAATACGGCGAGGAACAAAGAGAAGTGTCTGTGTCTGAAGTAAGGTTGAAATTCAAAGATTCTTTGGGGATTATTCAAGAAAAATCTTTTCCCAAGTACCGCACCCACCACGGTCCAATTACCCATATGGAAGCGGGTCAATGGGTGGCCTCTGCTATGATGTGGGATCCTGTCACTGCTTTAAAGCAATCATTTATCAGAACAAAACAGGACAATTATAAAGGCTTTAAAGCAATGATGGATTTAAGAACCAATTCATCTAACAATACGGTGTATGCAGACGCAGAGGGTAATATTGCTTATTTCCATGGAAATTTTGTGCCTAAAAGAGATGTAACTTTTGACTTTACCCAACCCGTAGATGGAAGTAATCCAGCTACTGATTGGCAGGGGCTCCATACTGTAGAGGAGAATATATTACTACTGAATCCCGAGAATGGTTGGCTGCAAAATTGTAATTCAACCCCTTATACAGCGGCCTTACAATACAGTCCTAAACCTGAGGACTATCCGGTTTATATGTCTAAAGATCAAGAAAATTTTAGAGGGGTACATGCCATTTCACTGCTAAGTGAGATAAATCAAATTGATTTGGACGGACTTATTGCCCTAGCTCATGATCCATTTTTACCAGCATTTGAGGCTTTAATTCCAGGCTTAGTAAGTGCATTTGATCAATGGGGACAGCCCTCTGGAGAAATGAATGCGGCCATAGAAGTATTGAGACAATGGGATTATAAAACCTCTGAAGATTCTGTAGCCATGACTTTGGCTCATTTTTACGGCACCCTTTATGGACAAAAGGGCAAGCGACCTTTTGCCATGTCAGATATGGAACTCATAACCTATTTTGGCAGTAGTTCTCCTGAGAAAGAGCGTTTGGCTATTTTTGAGGAAACCCTTGAGCAACTCAATGCAGATTTTGGTACTTGGAATATCCCTTGGGGTAATGTGAATAGATACCAAAGGCTCAATGGAGATCCTAGACAAGCATTTAATGATTCCTTACCCAGCACCCCTATTGGTTTTGCTTCAGGTAGATGGGGCGCTTTGGCTGCCTATGGTGCAAGGTATACCAACAACACAAAGAAAATTTATGGCACCAGAGGGAATAGTTTTGTTGCAGCAGTCTCTTTTGGAGAAAAACTACAAGCAAAAAGTATTTTAGCAGGTGGGCAGAGTGGGGATCTAAATTCGCCCCATTTTGGAGACCAGGTGTCTCGTTATGCGGAGGCTAATTTTAAGGAAGTTCTTTTTTACAAAGAAGCCGTGTTAAAAGACGCACAGCGAACCTACCATCCTGGGGAATAAACATTTTCTAACACTTAAAAGTCGCTACTGATTTACAAGTTATAGGATTCTTATTCTCTCACTAATACCATAGTGGCTTTAGCTCCAGTGGAAAGGTTCCAGATGTTTTGGTGAACTAGGTTTCCCTTTTCGTCGTAAACGTCTACTTGAGCCGTATTTGGCCCAGAGGCACCTTGGTTTAATGCTTCAAAGACTAGGGTGTTTACGCCTTCTTTCAGGTCTACATTCACCCCTTGAAACCCCGCAGTTAAGAACAGGTTTTGCGCTACAATGTCTCCGTTGAGGTAAATTCTAACTCGGTCTCCATCTACATATTCATGGTCCCTACACACAACACCAACAAATTTAGAGACTGTTTTTACAGCGCCTAAGTTAACATTGCCAAAGTAATTCTTGGCTTTTTTATTTTCTTTTTCTCGTATTTTGGGATCTATTTTTAAATAAGCTCCTGCTTGAACTAAAGTTCTGTCAGGAAGCATTTTTATCCCATTTTTTTCTAAGGTTTCCGCTACAGGATACAAGAGTTTTTCAGGGGTGTTCTTGCTGTTTGGAGGAGGGAGTTTAAAGGTTATTTCCCCTGATTTTTCTTTTTTATTGTCTCCAATTTTCACCCGTTTACTCGTGCTTTCTTGTGCCCATAAGGAACCACAGCCAATGAGTAGGAATAGTAAAAAACCGCTAAATTTTTGGTTCTCCATGTAACAAAGGTATAAAAGAAGCCGCTCTTAAAGTTTTAAAAGGACGTTAAAAAAAAGCGCGGCCTATGGGCCGCGCTTTTAAAAAAGTATCTAAGCGATTTAAATGATTAGGCAAAGTATATGTACACGCCAATCACCAGAACGCAAATGGCTATTCCTACTTCTTTTACATATTTAAAAGGAAGGATGTCTACTTGTTTGGTATAGTTCAATTCATAAGGGGTTTCCATGGGTTTAAATTGACCAATTAACAACATAATCGCCGTGTTGAGTAAAAATAAAATGGCCATAACATCTAAGTAATGCGGGTATGTACCCCCATTTTCTGTCACCATTGGTTGAAGTATAAACTGGCTAATGATGTATAAAAGTGAACCGGAAATAACACCCACTTTAGCGGCTATTGCAGGAACTCTTTTGGTGGTGTAACCTACAAAAATAATGGTTAGGATAGGAATACTGTAAATTCCGTTAACCTCTTGAAGGTAGTCAAATAAGGTTCCAGCATTAGCGATTAATGGCGCAATGAACATGGCTGCAACAGCTAAAATAAGTCCAAAACGTTTTCCGTTTTTAACCATTTGAAGTTCACTGGCCTCTGGGTTAATGTGTTGTTTGTAGATATCTACTCCAAATAGGGTCACTGAACTGTTGAGTACAGAGTTAAAGGAACTTAAAATGGCCCCAAAGAGTACCGCGGCAAAGAACCCTACCAAGGCCTCAGGCAATACTTCTGCTACGAGCATTGGGTAAGCGGTATCGGCCTTTTCAAGGCCCCCTTCAAATAAATGATAGGCAATAAGTCCGGGTAATACGACCAATAGAGGCCCCAATACTTTTATAAATGCGGCCAGCATGAGTCCTTTTTGACCCTCTGCTAAGTTTTTGGCGGCAAGTGCTCTTTGAATGATTTGTTGGTTGGTTCCCCAATAAAATAATTGCACCAGCATCATCCCTGTAAAAATAGTGTGAAAGGGTACTGGATCAGATTCGGTCCCCATGGATTTGAATTTGTCAGGGTTTTCTTGTACCAAAATGCTCAGTCCGTCCAAAGCATTTCCGTCTCCAATAGCCATAAGGCCAAAAAGAGGAATCATAAGCCCTCCAATCAAAAGGCCAATGGCATTGATAGAATCAGATACAGCAACGGCTTTTAAACCACCAAACACAGCATATATTCCACCAGTAATTCCAATACCCCAGACACAAATCCATAGGGCTTCTGTCTCAGTAACGCCTAATAATTCTGGAATATTAAACATTCCACTGATGGCTACAGACCCTGAATATAAAATAACAGGCAGTAAAACCACTACATATCCTGTGAGGAAAAGTACAGAGGTAATTGTTTTTGTAGTGACGTCAAATCGGTTGGCTAAAAATTGTGGGACTGTTGTAAGCCCTCCTTTTAAATATCTGGGCAATAAAAAAATAGCGGTAACGACCATAGCTATGGCAGCAAGGGTTTCCCAAGCCATTACAGATAATCCACTTTCATATGCGGAACCATTGAGTCCTACAATCTGTTCTGTGGACAAGTTCGTCAGTAAAAGCGAACCCGCAATGACACCAGCAGTTAAACTTCTGCCTCCAAGAAAGTAGCCATCTGAAGATTGTTCGTTGGTTTTTCTAGTGGCTAAATAGGCCACTACGGCTACCAAAAGGGTAAACCCAACAAAAGATAAAATTCCTAACATATGTGATAATTTGGTTGTTGATTATTTTTGTCTAAGATACCTTATTTTAAGGTTTTTAACTTCTCTACCAAGAATTTACCTACGGCATCTCCTTGTTTCACGCCCTCATCTATAGCCCTTCTGTAGTGTATTCCTCCGTAAAGCCTAGATACAGCAGCTTCTTCTGAGGCCTCAATAAATGAGCTGTAAGATCTTACGCCTAATCCATACACCTCTTCTGTGGTGTCTGCAAATGAAAAGTTGTCCCCATAAATGTCAGTGAGTGCTACGGCAGAAGCCCTTGAGATTACAGAATGCCCCGAGGTGTATTCTGGAAAAGGAGGTGTTTGAAGTAAAGGCAACCAAGTTTCATCTATAAACTCGTTAATAATGGTCTCTGGTCTTACGATTAAGGTATTCCATTTGGTGTTCCAACATGAAATAAACCCGTCAAATAGGGCAATAGATACCCTAGCATAGGCATTGATACTTTCATCCATATTGCTTTGAGCCTGTTGGGCAGCAATTTTAGTAATCCCAATCCAATGCCCTCCTGGAGTGATTTTTTTAGTGGCAAACATGGCGTGTCCTCTATGGTGAGACACATAAGGGTTACAATCCCAGAAGCTAGCTATCTCTGTTGCCTCTGTACTGCCATCTATTTTTTCCCCAAGCTCATACACCTCCATTAACTCTTGGTAAAATGGACTGTCTTTGCTCATGTCTACAGGATAAGGCGGGGCTGGTTCAAACTGATCGGCGGTTGCTAAGACTAGGGTTCTTATTTTATTCCAGTGCGGCTCTATACCTTCCATATAATCTGGTGGAGTAGGCTTCCAAAAAGCAGTACCCTCCTGGATGGTATATTTAGGATAGGTTCTGGTTTGTTTGTAAAAATCAGTGTCTGCCCAGGCCAAAATATGCGCAGCGACTAGGTCCCCATAAGCCAGAGAAGCTTCTTTTACACTTGAAGGAAGTCCGTCTTGTTCTAGGCTTGCGTACAACTCATCTTGGTATGCCGCTATTTTATTTTCTGAAAAAATTAAGGCAGTACCCACTTTTAAAAAGGCGTGAATGGCAGCCAATTCTGGATGAATGTCTTTGTCGTTTATTTCCGGTATGCTTTTAAAGTCGCTGAGTTGTCCAGCCATATCCTCGTATTTATTTGGATATTGTTTTTGCATGATAGCATAGGCCGCGATAGTAGGATACATATATACCCTAGAAGCTACAGGAGGAGAAAAAATATCGTAAACGATCACGTCAGAGAGTTGCTGCATGCTATTGTGAAACAGCTGAGGATCTTTTAAGCGCTCTTTATAGGTGTTGTTTTCTTCACAGCTCAATAGGCTTATAAAAACAGCACTACACAGAAGAAGTGATTTAATTACTTTCATCTTATTTGAGGTTTAAGTCAATAGTTTTGGTGGTGTCATTGTTGAAAAGCACCAATAATTTGTTGTTATTTAGAGGTCCAATTGCCCTTGCTTCCATAAAAGGAGGGAGGGGTAAAGTGTTGTTTTTAGTGAATGTATTTCCATTAAATCCGGATAGTATTCCTCCAGTATTGGCAGGGGAATTTCCTAATTCTGTTACAAATCCTTTGTAATTTCCAACATAATACAATTTTAAATCTCCGGATTGATGGTCTACATAAAAATCCTCAATGCTGCTCATTTGCGCCTCAATAGGCAATGGCTCTCCTTGGAAAATACCGTTGTTGACATACACCATAGAGCGCAGTTCTTTAAGGTATTTGGTTTCTATTTCATCTGTTGGATTGTCGTAAAGTTGCCCTATTTCCCTCACCTTAGAAAAGGAGGTGTAGGAAGTGAATTTCTTCTTGAGCATAGGCATTTGTTTGCTCAGCATATCTTTAGAAGCAAAAGGAATATGTTCGCCCTCGTAAGTGTGAAATACAGTAGGGTCTAGTTGTTCATTTTTATCAAAATCTTCAAGATATATTTCCACCGGATGATCTACAGAAGCCTGAATCTTCATGTTTAAACCCGCATTTCCTGCAATAATTTCTGGTTTGTTATCTCCATTTAGGTCCTGAAGTAATACAGTATTCCACAAGCCTTGAGTATTAGCTAAGCCCAATGCTTCAGTCTGGTTCTCAAAATTCCTTCCGTCCTTGTTAATGAGTACTGTGATGGGCATAAAGTCACCTACAAGCACTAAATCTAGCAGACCATCTTGATTTATATCTCCCCATGCACTGTCAGTAATCATGCCGTAGTCATTACGCTCCAAAAGCTCAAAATTCCCTTTTTGGGTATTTCTTAAAATGACACTAGAGGGTGAAATACCATAGGCTCCTGGGACAGACCTAAACCCTAAAAACAAATCTGAGAAGCCGTCATTATCAAAATCTGCCACTGAAATACTCCCGCCATTGGCCATAGGTAAATTGGCCTTAGACCTGGTAAAGTTTCCTTCGCCGTCGTTTATATAAAGCCTGTCTGCCAATTGTATGTCCCCTTCAGGACTGTCATTACCCCCACTCATCACATAGAGGTCTAAATCTCCGTCATTGTCAAAATCTATGGCGGCAGCGTCTACGTCTTCATAAAGGGCGTCTTCACTAATGACTGTTTTAATCTCTGCAGTAAAAGTGCCTGCTTCATTTTGCGTATAAAAAGCACTTTCTTGGTATTTAGCCCCCCCAATAAATAAGTCTTTTAAACCATCTCCATTAAAGTCTTCATGCACATAGCAGGGCCCTTCTGTAGACAATTTTTCCAGCATTAAAGGCTCTCTTTCGTAGTCGTAATATTTATTTTCTTGGTGCGTAAAAGGAAAGTTTACAACGGCAGTCGTATTTTTTTTGTCTGTTTTGCTTTGCGCTATTTTGGAGTTTTTAAGCGCACTTATTTCTTGATAGGTATTAATTGAAACATCTTTAATAGTTTGCGTTCCACCAATAGGAAATGTAATAGTTAAGGAATCAATAGTGGTATTTTTCCCAATTCCAAAGTGAATATTTTGGCTGGAAGCCGATGCGTAGCCTCTTGTAGCACTCAGCTCTTTATACCAAACTTGTTGTCCTGAAAATAGGGTTAGCTTGGCACCACTCGTGTTCTTTATTTCCGCTGAAGGCAGCAACTTTACACCCACAAAATTGTGCCTACTGGGATCTTGGGTGTTTTCTAAGATCTCTAGAGGGCTATTAATATTATTAACCACCAGGTCTATATCTCCATCTAAATCCAAATCTGCATAGGCAGCTCCATTGGAATAGTTGTTTTTTAGGCCTGCTGCTGATGAGTGTTTTTTAAATTTAAAACCTCCTTGATTGTGCAGTAATACATTGGCAATTTCTAACTGGGGCATTTCCTCAATCAGCTTTTTTTCTAAAAGGTCTTGTTGGTCTTGGTTGTATTGACTAAAGTTTAGGTTACTGAGGTAATTTATATAATCTAAATCATTAGGCCTTCTATAAATACCGTTGCTGATAAAAATATCAGAAAGCCCGTCGTTGTCAAAGTCTTCTATAAGGGCAGACCAACTCCAATCTGTCGCATAAGTTTCCGTGAGAAGGGCTATTTCTTGAAAAGCCCCTTGTCCGTTGTTCAATTGAAAATGATTTCTGGAATACTGTGTTTGAAACCCAAAACCCTCTTTGATTTGAGCTACTTTATCCGAATCTTCTCCTCCAGATTTAAGGCGTATAGATGCTTGGTCAGGCATCATGTCTAATGTAAACACATCTATTAGGGCGTCGTTATTTAGGTCTGCAGCGTCTAATCCCATGGTAAATCTGCTGCTATTGCTAGTCATTTCTGCACTAGCTTCCCTAAAGGTTTTGTCTCCATTATTGAGATAGATATAATCGTTTTCATGAAAATCATTACCAACATAAATGTCAATAAACCCATCTTTATTTAAATCTGCAGTGGCTAGCCCCAAGCCATAACCTAAAGGACTGTTGTAAATACCAGCCGCCTGAGTGACGTCTATAAAATTTAAAACACCTGTTTCTAAAGTATTTTCAAATAACAAATCACCTGAAAGCGGATCTTTTTCTGTCCTCTTTTCTGCTTTCCCATAACTTCTAGGCGTGTGAACCGTATGGTTGAGTAAATATAAATCTAAGTCCCCATCGTTGTCATAATCAAAGAAGCTCGCTTGTGTGCCAAAACCTGAAAAGGCTATATTAACCTCATTTGCAATTTCTTTGAATTTAAAATTCCCTTGATTTAGAAACAGTTTATTGTGTCCTTTCAGGGTTTTATAATTTCCTACAACAGAAACATATACATCTAATAAGCCGTCGTTGTTCACATCTGCTAGGGTAACTCCATTAGACCAACTGTTTTGAGTATTTATGTCTGCAGCAGCTGTTTGATCCTTGAATTTAAGTCCTCCTAAGTTTTCATACACCCTATCTTGAACTTGATTTCCAGTGATAAATAGGTCTTCCAATCCATCGTTGTTTAAATCTCCAATGGCCACTCCAGCACCGTTGTAGAAGTAGAGGTATTCTATAATATTTAAATCTGCACTAGGCGTTAAAGTGTTTTCAAAATCTATCCCACTTTGTTCTGCTGTAATAGTATTAAAATGAACAGGCGAAGCCTCTTTTGAAGACTCACAACTTTGAAGTCCAGCATATAGAGCTGTAAACAGTAAAGTATTTTTAGCTAAATGTAGTAAGTTGTATTTTTTCATCTTAGAATGTGTATCTCAAAATAGCATCACTATTTCTAACAAATAATAGGCTGTTATGGGTCTTTAGAATAGACCTTACTTCTCCGGTTACTTTTAACCCTTTATTTCCTGGAGTAGTTATAAATACAGGAGATCCAAGGGCGTCATTTCCTGTATTTTCTAAAAATGTTCCAAAACTGGCGTCATACCTACCCACTTCTGGTTTTACCCTAAATAAGTTTCCGCCAAGGACTATGTCTGTGTCGCCATCTAAATCAAAATCTCCAGTTTCAATGGCAAATACGGGTGACATTTGAACCTGCTTAGGAAGCGGGATAGAGGTAAAGCCTCCATTTCTATCATTGATATAAATAGAGGTTTTTAATTCAATGGCTGTTGCTTTTGTACTCAAGTTTAAAGCTTCTTCTGAAAAAATAGCCTTTAAATCTGCATTTTTAAAGCTGTTGTAATCTGGAAACTTCTTTTTAAGTCCTTTCATCTGATCGATTAGGTTATGCCTTAAGTTGTAAGGGTACACTTTACCATCTGCTGCGGTAAAACCCATTATTGGATCTAAGGCCCCATTTTGGTCAAAATCCTGAACAAAAAGACAGATGGGTTGTTCTTTACTTGCTTGAAATCTAGAGTTCTCTCCATGGTTTCCCACAATTAAATCGGGAAAACCATCTTGATTTATGTCTGTGATTTTTAAAGCACTCCACCAGCCTTTGAGTTGCTGCAATTCGCTCGATTTTTTTGTAAAAGATCCTTGATCATTTAAGAATATCTCTATACCCATAAATTCTCCTACTACTACCAAATCCAGATCACCATCTGCATCTATGTCATTAAAATATGCATCTGTAATCATGCCAATTTCACTCAATTCTGGTGCCAGGCGATCAGTTTCATTTACAAAGATACCTGAACCGTCATTGCGTAATAAATGGCCATTTACTGGAACGCCATAAGCTGCAGTAATAGATCTTTCACCCACAAATATATCGGTATCACCATCTTGATCAAAATCTCCTGAACGCACTACAGATGTATTGAAATAAGTACTTGCGGTGGGTAACATATGTGGCGAGGGACTAAATATTCCAGTACCATTATTGAGGTATAATTGATCTGCTAATTCAGAGGCAAATTTTGAAAATTCTATGCCCCCATTTCCCAGATATATATCTAAGTCTCCATCTCCGTCTGCATCCAATAAATCTACAGCGGTTACTTCACCAGCCAAATCCTGTGGAAATTTAAATTCCTTAGAAGGTTTGAACTGTCCCTGATGGTCACCAAAGAATACTACAGTTTCAAATCCTTTGCTACCCCCAACAACAATATCTTGAACTCCATCGTTATTCAGGTCTCCAATAGCAGATTTAGGCCCTGGGGTACTCATCATATGGTGCAATAGTCGGTCTCTATTAAAATCAATAAAGTTATTTTCTTCGTGCACATAATCGGCAACAGTATTCATTTCTGAGAAAATAATTGCATCTGTAGTTTTAGCTGAATGAGTGTCAACCACACCTTCACTCATCTCCAACTGAATCAGTTGATTGGTTTGTACTTCTTTTAGAGTGGTGACTGTACCATCGGGCCAGCTTACTTTTACTTGAACTGCTTTTTCGGAAGGCAAACCAATATGTGGCCTTTGGTCCATGCTAGATTGAAAGCCCCTAATGGGTTGTTGCGCAACACTATAGGTAACCCCCTCTTGTGACACCTCTACTAATGCGCCTACTGCATGGGTGTTTTTACCCTTTCCCTTTAAATTAAATTGAATGAAGTAATTGTTTTTGTTATTCTCACTGGTGTTTTTGTACACGAACAGCGGCATATTCACATTGTTTACAATCAAATCTAAATCACCATCATTGTCTAAATCACCATATGCAGCGCCATTAGAAAAACCTTTGGTCTCCAGACCAAGAGAGGCGTCTCTATTAAATTTCAAGTCGCCTAAGTTTTTATAGGCCTGATTTTCTATGGGATTAGAAGGTATAATATCTATAAGCCTAGCGTAGTCTACTTGATTATTTGCGACAATAGAATTAATGACTTCATCACTAGAAACGTATTGAAGGTAGTCTTGATCTGTAAGATCCCTATAAATTCCGTTGGCAATAAAAAGGTCTTTTAAACCGTCGTTGTCCATGTCAAAAAACAATGCACCCCAACTCCAGTCGGATGCTTCTACTCCTGCTAACCTTCCTATTTCGCTAAAGGTATTGTCTCCGTTATTTAGTTGGAGGGTGTTTCTGGTGTATTGGTGGTAATAACCGTTTTTTACGTTGTAGGTGTATTTGTCCCAATTTTCAAAAGTAGTTACTGATTTAAGTCTTTCGTAATTGGAGGGGAGCATCTCAGTAACAAAAATATCTGCCTTTTGGTCGTTATTAATGTCTGCCATATCTGCCCCCATAGAAGCACCAGAAATTGAGTTTATAGAAGCAGTAAGGGTTTCTTTAAAACTACCATCTCTATTGTTGATGTATAAATAATCCCTTTCAAAAAAATCATTAGACACGTAAATGTCTTCCCAACCATCGTTGTTTACATCACCTACAGTAACCCCTAATCCAAAACCAATTACCGATCCGTAAATACCTGCTTTTTCACTCACGTCTACAAAAACGCCATCTTGATTTTCGAGTAGTTTGTCGCCGCCCAACACATCTCTTTTGGGTCTTTCATTTCTTCTGAGGTCAAAACTTCCAATGGCTTGGTAAGAGTTGTTTAATAAATACACATCTAGATCTCCATCTTTATCGTAGTCAAAAAAGGAAGCATGGGTAGAAAAGCCTTTGTCTGCTAAACCATATGCGGCTGCTTCTTCTTTGAAAGTATTGTCTTTTTGATTGATGAATAATTCATTTTGTTTGCTGTCTCCAGATACATCGCCTGAATTACACACATAAATGTCCAAAAATCCGTCTGCGTTAATATCTACCATAGTCACTCCGGTAGACCATGCTCTATTGCCGCCTATTCCAGCAGATTCCGAGATGTTTTCAAATTTAAAGTCCCCTTTGTTTAAAAACAATTGATTGGGCTTTTGATTAGCGGTTAGGTAAACGTCTGCCCAGCCGTCATTATTAATATCTCCTATGGCTACACCCCCTCCGTTATAAAAGTTTCGGTAAGTATACACATTAAATTCATTGGAGAATTCTAAGCTGTTTTCAAAGGCCATTCCAATGGACCCATTGTCCTGAATTTCAAAAAGGGTATTGGTTTTCTCTTCACAACTATTCATTAGCACCACGACCATATAGCACATAGCTAGCGTCAAGGGGAATTTACTAAAATGGGCTTTTTTCATGGTTTTATTTTAAAGCAGGAAACTTATGTCTAAGGTCTTCTAAAGTGGCTTTGACATCTTTATCTCCTTGAGCATGGATGATTATTTGTCTGTTTCCGTCAATTTTAACATAGGTTGGAGTTTTTAATTGCGCATTTTCCAACAGGAAAAAATCGTTCCCAGGATACCATTTCTTAAGGGTGTCCATGGCAACAAATAACAATTTATCCGATTGTAGCTTTTCTGTCCATGGAGACCATCCGTCATAGGTAAACTCCATATCTAGACCAACCATTTGCTTTTCTTCATTAAATATTCCGTAAAAAAGGTGGGTCATGGCTGTTTCAGAAGTCCCTTTTAGCTCGTAGGCTACATACTGATTCTTAGGGCCTTGTTTAATAAGCCCTTTCTTATTTAGTTCCCAGCACTTGGCAAAGAAGTCTTTTTTACTATCCCCAAAATACAAATTGAATTGCAGGCTGTCTATTCTTTTTCCAGAAGCCATTTCTTTTTTTACGGTGCGGTCGTATTTAGACTGACATGAGCCAAGGCTGAATAAAACCATTCCTATGAGGGCAAAATAGAAAAAGCTATCGAATGTTTTTGATTTTAATACTGTCATTGTTTATTCCTAAAATTATTGAATATTGGTCTTTATTTTTAAAGCTTATAATTGATCTAATCTCTCCTTTTACACCCAAAGGTGCTGGTTTCTCAAAGATACCGTTCTTTTGTTGTTTTAAGATCCAACCATTGGAAGATTCTAATGGTCCAAACTGGGGTTTTATTTTGGACTGGTTTCCCCCTAGTACAATATCTATTGTTCCATTGTTGTCTGTATCTTCCAAAAGAATACTACTCACGTTAGCGTATTGAATTTCAGAAGCTAGGGTGTTTTTTGTAAAACCATTGTCACTGCCCCAATAAATGGCACTGCTCAATTCACGAAGTTCTTTTATTAAGGCTGTTTGGTAAACGTCTGATCCAAATAGATCAGTCATATTTGCGTTGGCGTAGTCTTTGTAATAAAGGTATTTTTTCTTTAAAGAGGGAATTTGCTTAAAGAGTTCGTCTCGGTCTAAAATAGGAAAGTCTGCTCCGCTTTCATGATAGGTCATGATTTGTTCTTCGGTACCATTTCCATCAAAATCTTTGACAAACATTTTCATCCCTTTTTTGTAAAAGCTATTCTCTCCTATATTTCCCAATACAAGATCTTGGTGCCCGTCTGCGTTTAAATCTGCTATTTCTAGCGTTGCCCATAGCCCCTGTTCATTGGACAATCCAAAGCTTTCTTTGGCTTCAATAAATGTCCCTTGAGTATTTATAAACACCTTTGGAGACATCCATTCTCCAACGACAATAAGATCTTCATAACCATCTTTGTTTACATCCAGGTGCTTTGCATCTGTAAGCATACCTATTTGTGAAAATACTTCAGGCGCTTCTTCGGTAAAGTTTCCTGCGCCATCATTTCTTAAAATATACCCCTGACCATCTTTTCCATAGGTTTCCACTTGGTATCTTTCTCCAACAAATATATCTATGTCTCCATCATTATCAAAGTCAGCAGCCGTTAGAGCTCCAGTAGCAAAAGGCCTTAAAAAAAGGATGCTGTTTTGCTTCTCAAATCTGCTGTTTCCTTGATTGATGTATATTCTATCATGCAGGTTAAAGGAAAACTTAGAATACGCTTTTCCGCTACTTCCCACATAAAGATCTTCATCTCCGTCATTGTCAACGTCCATAAAAAGTGCCTTTGTGTCTTCGCTCATGGCGTCTTTCTCAAATTCAATTTTTGAACTTGAGCTATATTTTTCTCCATCACTTAGCCATAATTCTGAAGCCTGGTCTTTAGCCCCTCCGAAAAAGAAGTCTGGTTGCTTATCTCCATTGAGGTCTGCTTTAATGATAACAGGCCCTTCATTGCTGAACATTTGTGGCAACAAGCGTTCTTGGTTAAAATCTACAAAGCCATTTTCTTTATGGGTAAAACTCAAAATACCCTGATCAACTGACCGTGTGTTTTTATTCTCATTTAGAACAACTATTCCTGTTTTTATTGCTGTAGCATAACCAACTTGGATCTGTTGGTTTGCAGTCACTTCTTTTAAAACGGATCGTTTTTGATCTGGCCAAAGTATTTCAATACTATCTATACGACTGTTTTTTCCTAAACCAAAGTGAAGCCTATTGCTAATGGCGCTTTGAAAGCCTCTGGATGGAAATTGTTCTAACATGCTTTTTTGACCTTCTTGGTGTACGATTACTTTACTGCCTACAGCAAAAGTGTTTTTTTCAAACCCCTTTAAGCTTATTTGCACATAATTGTTTTCTGTACTGTTGTTTTTATACACAAAGGCAGGCGCGTTAATGTTGTTGACCACAAGGTCTAGATCTCCGTCATTGTCTAAATCTCCGTAAGCACTTCCATTGCTAAAGCTTGGCGTTTCAAAGCCCCAAAGGTCTCTAGCGTTTTCAAATTGAAAACTGCCTTTATTTTTGTAGGCTCCGTTTGGGACTGCAGCAGAAGGCATTACATCTATGAGCTTGCTCAGTACGTCATTGTCTTCTTCTATAAGCTGGCGCACTTTTTCATCATTGGCCATAAAAGTAAGATAGTCTCTATCTAAGAGGTCTTTGTGAATTCCATTACTGATATAGAGGTCTTTTAAACCGTCATTGTCCATGTCAAAGAATAGGGCCGCCCAACTCCATTCGGATCCGTCCACCCCAGCTATTCTTGAAATTTCTGCAAAAGTTTCTGTACCCATATTTCTTTGGAGTACATTCCTTGGAAATTGATTGCCGTAACCTTTGCTTTTTGCCAACTGGTGCTTGTCCCAGTTTTCATAAGAGGCTTTTAGCTTTTTTCTAGACAGTGTTTCCGGCAGCATTTCTGTGACCATTAAGTCTGTGTTGAGGTCATTGTCTATGTCTGCAGCATCGGCTCCCATGGAGCCCATAGAGGTGGCGTTAAAGTAAGTGTCTCCCATCTCATTAAAGCCTCCTTTTTGATTGTTAATGTAGAGGTAATCTTTTTCAAAAAAGTCATTTGAGATAAAAAGGTCTGGCCATAAATCGTTGTTGAAATCTGACAGAGTAATGCCTAGGCCAAAGCCAATTTTACTGGAATAAATACCGGCCTCTTCAGAGACGTTTACAAAAAAGCCATTCCTGTTTTCTAAAAGTCTGTTTCCTTCTGTGTCAGGAATGTTTCTTTGATTTTCGATTAGATCGTATGCGCCAACCGACCGCATTGAATTGTTGAGTAAGTAACAGTCAAGGTCACCATCTAAGTCGTAGTCAAAAAAAGCAGCCTGTACAGATAGTCCAGTAATATTTAAGCCATATTCGGCAGAAGCTTCTTTAAAGGTGTTGTCTTTTTGGTTTATGAACAGTTCGTTGTGTCTGTTTTTACCGCCCGGCATACCCGATTTACAAACGTACAAATCCAACCAACCATCTTGATTAATATCTACAAAGGTGGCGCCAGAAGACCAGATGTTTTCACATCCCACTCCGGCAGTTTCTGTAATGTCTTCAAATTTGAAATCTCCACGGTTTAGATAGAGTGCATTGTCTACCAAGTTTCCGGTGAAGTATATATCTATAAGACCGTCATTATTTATGTCACCAAGGGCTACCCCTGCACCATTGTAAAAATTTCTATAGGTGTATGGATTGAATGCCTCTGTATAGCTTAACTCATTGCTAAACAACACCCCTGTTACATTGGGTTTCATAAGCTCAAATCGTTTGCTTTTGTTGTCACAACTCCAAAGAAGGAGTAAGGTCAAACCCAGCAAAACAACCTTAGGCAAGTGGTTTGTTTTTGGCATGAATAGCTTTGTTTATAAGGTAGTTAAGGGAGGTTGGTATGCGGGGCAATATACCTAAAATTCTTCTTTTTTTCAAGATGCGAAACTTCTAATTTTACATTTAGCGCAAAAAAAAAGCGGCCCAAAGGGCCGCTTTTAATAAGATATAAACGAAGGATTAGTACCCTTGGTTTTGAGTCAATGCTCCATTAGAGTTTTGAATAGCATCTGCAGGGATAGGCATTACAATTCTGTAAGCATCAGAATTTGTTTTTTCCCACCAAGTGTCATTCCATTTTCCAAAACGAATTAGGTCAGTTCTTCTAGAACTTTCCATGAACATTTCACGTCCTCTTTCTGCTAAGAAAGAATCTGCAGTCATAGAACCTAGTGCAGAAACACCTGCTCTAGCTCTAATCGTATTTACGTCTGCTAAAGCTAATGACCAGTCTCCTGCTACTCTAGCTTTTGCTTCTGCTCTCATTAAATAAACATCTCCTAATCTCACGATTGGGTAATCATTATCTAAGTCAGGTCTTGCAAAGTTTTTAAAGGCAAATTTACCTAATCTTGCACCATCTGTTCTTCCAGCATTTGGCTCTAATTCATTGATAGAAGTAGAATAAGATATTGCTGGATCTGGAGTGTCAGAGGCTAAATCTACCACTACACTTCCTCCGAAGTCAGTTTGAGGACCTACAATAAAGTTTGCTTCTTTACGAGCATCTCCATCTTCATAAGAGTTGTAAAACTCCTCTAAAGCAGAGTATCCATTCCAAGGTTGGTCTTGGAATAAGTAGGTAAATTGAGACGCATAGTGTAAAGACATTTGGTGAAAGTTCATTCCTCCTGCAGTTGCCTCGTCGTACTCAACAGACCAGATAATTTCTGGATTGTCATAATTTGCAGGTGAGAATACTGCTGCATAGCCTGTTAAGCTTTCTTTGTCAGAAGCTACTGCAGGTCTCTTAGATGGATTTGGCACAGATACAGAGCTGTCAGATAATCTATAAGATGAATTAGAGATAATATAATCAGCAGCATCATGAGCTTCTTGCCATCTGGCAGTACCTGTGTAAACCTCAGCGTTTAAATATAACTTAGCCAAGATCCCTAAAGCACCAAATTGGTTAATTCTGTACTTAACGTCTCCTGTAGTTAAAGCAGAACCACTCAAGTCCATTCCAGCAGTTACTGAAGACACTCCTAAGGCAGAAAGAATTTCTCCTTCAATACGCTCGAAACCAGCAGCTCTTGACAATTGAGCAGAAGTTCCATTCTCATCTACGTAACGGATACGACCATAAAGATCTAATAACCTCCAATGTAAATAAGCGCGTAATACTTTAGCCTGAGCCATTAAGTTAGCGTCTAAGTTTCCATTTTCGATTGAGTTGTTCACCTGAGCAAT
>CAKZOR010000138.1 GCA_937136755.1 uncultured Flavobacteriaceae bacterium
GGGTATTTTTTATTGCTTTGCCTTCCAGGGTACTTTATAGATATGGCACCAGAAATGGCTGCTGGAGTAGGACTCATTGTTTTATTAATAGGTGTTGCATTCATGATTTTCCAAGTAGAAACACACTTGAAAAAATGGGAAAGTAAAAATAAGGAGTAAAAAATAATGATTTCATATCCATGTGTTTTAATCACTCAAAGATATAAAGGGGGATGAAAAGGAAATATGATAAATATCAGCCTTCTCAAAGAGAAGGCTAATATATTTTTTTAAAGTGTGGAGGGACACACATAATCAGAGGTCTTAGCACCTGATTCTTGTAGGCTTTTAAACCCTCCAGCTACGTCTATTAGGTTGTGTATTCCCCTACTCTTCAATATAGAAGATGCTATTACAGAACGGTAGCCTCCTGCGCAATGTACTAGGAAGTCCCCTTCAGAGGGGAAGGATGATAAGTGATCATTTAAAGCGTCTAAAGGCGCTGTTTCTGCAGATAATACATGTTCAGAAAGGTATTCTGGTGTATTTCGTACGTCAAAAACAGCTTGGTTGTTTTGCTCTATTCTTTCAATCGCTTCTGCCGCTGAAATGGAGTGAATTTGATCTACTTCTTTTCCAGAAGCTTTCCAAGCGTCAAAACCTCCCTCTAAATAACCAATGGTATGGTCAAATCCAACTCTGGAGAGTCTGGTAATGGCTTCTTCTTCTCTGCCTTGTGGAGCAATGAGTAAGATAGGTTGTTTTACATCTGCAATGAGGGCACCTACCCATGGAGCAAACGAGCCGTCTAATCCTATAAAAATAGATCTAGGCACAAATCCTTTTACAAAGTCTGATTGGTGACGCACATCTAAAACTATGGCTTCTGTTTCGTTGGCTGCTGCCTCGAAAGCCTCTGGAGATAGTGGTTTTATGCCACGCTCTAGTACTTTGTCAAAATCTTCATACCCCTCCTTGTTCATTTTAACATTTAAAGGGAAGTATTTTGGGGGTGGCATTAAGCCATCTGTGACCTCTTTAATGAACTCTTCTTTGGTCATGTCGGCCCGAAGGGCATAATTCATTTTCTTTTGATTCCCTAGACTGTCTACCGTTTCTTTCATCATATTTTTACCACAGGCAGAACCAGCGCCATGGGCAGGATATACGATGACATCATCGGCCAAGGGCATTATTTTGGTGCGAAGACTGTCAAAGAGCATGCCGGCCAAATCTTCTTGTGTAATGGTTGAGGCTTTTTGTGCAAGGTCTGGTCGCCCAACATCTCCTAAAAAAAGTGTATCTCCACTAAAAATTGCGTGATCTTTACCGTTTTTATCACGCAGCAAATAGGTGGTGCTTTCTAAAGTATGCCCGGGAGTGTGCAAGGCAACGATACTGATTTCCCCCAGCGGGAAAACCTGTTCATCTTTGGCAATAAGCACATCAAAGTCTGGGTTGGCATTGGGTCCGTAGACAATGGGCGCACCTGTTTTTTTGGAGAGGGTAATGTGTCCACTTACAAAATCTGCATGAAAAT
>CAKZOR010000139.1 GCA_937136755.1 uncultured Flavobacteriaceae bacterium
CACCGAACTATTGGCATATCTCTTGAGAAATATGGAGGCCTAGGCCAACACCTTTCGTGTTGAGCTCTTTGGTGGCATCAAGAAATCCAAACAACTTGAAAATTTTACAAGATGTTTAAATACTGATTTAAAAAAGTCCTGCCGCATTCAACTAGACCCGATCAGTCAGTTTTTTACCAGAGGAAATTGGTGGTCTAGTGAAAAAGTAGATCTGGACTTAGTCTGCCAATTCGTATCCCTTAGTGAAAAGCCTAGAATTCTTATAGACAACAGAAATATTGAAAGTGCAGGAGCCAGTATTTCACAGCAACTGGCATATGCCTTAGCCCATGCGCACGAATATCTATTAGTGCTATCTGAAAATAATCTGTTAGATAAAGTGCATACTTTTGAGTTTGTTTTTAACATGAGGTCCTCGGATTTCTTTATGGAGATAAGTAAACTAAAAGCCTTTGAAGTACTTTGGAATAATTTAAAGAAACTTTATCAATTTAATATACCTTTTGAGCTGAGCACTCAACCTTCAAAAATTGATCAAACACTATTTCAAAACAACCATAATCTAATTAGAAATACCAGCAGTTTAATGGCTGGAATATTAGGCAAATGTCATAATTTGTACAACCTACCATTTGATCACATTCATAAAAAAAGTCATCCGTACAGCGATCGTTTATCCATAAATCAGATGCTAATTTTAAAACATGAATGTGGCTTGTCTGGAACAAAAGATCCCGTATTAGGAAGTTTCTCAATAGCCCATATTGCTTTTGAAATTGCTGAAAAAGCGTTGTCAATTTTTAAAAGCACAGAGGCTAATGGAGGTTTCATTGCTGGACTTAAAAACAACAGTATTCAAAAAGCCATTCACCTTCAATTTGAAAAACAAATGGAGTTATACCGCTCAGGAAAGCGATCACTTTTGGGTGCAAACCTATTGTTTGAGAGGGAAGAATTGACTTATGAAAAATATCCATTTTTAAGAATAGACAAGAGAAAAACCCTCATTGCACCTATAATTCCTAATAGATACGCTACCTACTTTGAACAAAAAGCCTCAAAAGACTTAGATGAAAATCAGTAGAGACACCATTGCATATTTAAATATAGACAAGGATCTGTCTCCAGAAACTCCTTTAAAGGAATCTGGGAAAATAGCAACGCTTGTAGATATTCAAGGAAATTCGGCAGGTTTTCCTCCTTTCACCAGAGGCCTTCACAGTAGAATGTACTTGCACAAACCTTGGACTATACGTCAGTATGCAGGCTTTTCAACCGCAGAAGAAAGCAATGATTTTTACAAAAAAAACCTAAAGGGAGGACAAAAAGGTCTTTCTGTAGCGTTTGATCTCCCCACCCACAGAGGCTATGACTCTGACCATGCATTGGCCAGAGCAGACGTGGGTAAAGCCGGTGTGGCGATTGATTCTGTAGAAGACATGAAACGACTTTTTAAAGACATTCCCTTAGATCAGATGTCCGTTTCTATGACCATGAATGGTGCAGTGCTTCCTATAATGGCTTTTTACATTGTGGCTGCAGAAGAACAAGGAACTTCATTGAAATCTTTGAGTGGCACCATACAAAACGACATCTTAAAGGAATTTTTAGTACGCAACACTTACATATACCCCCCAGAACCTTCTTTACAAATTATTTCACATATTTTTCAATACACCGCAGCACTAATGCCTAAATTCAACAGCATTAGTATCTCTGGTTACCATATGCAAGAGGCAGGAGCAACAACGGCGCAGGAATTGGCTTATACTATAGCCAATGGGCTCGCGTATGTTGAAT
>CAKZOR010000140.1 GCA_937136755.1 uncultured Flavobacteriaceae bacterium
AACTGCCGCCATAATAAAAGCTATAATACTTTCTTCTTCAATATCCCGGATATCGTCACCTTCAAAGATTACACGATCACCGTTCTCTAAAACTAATATTAAACGTTCAATATAATCTAATGGTACATTACCAATGTCAACGTCACGTATAATATTTTGAAAAGTACGATCCTTCTTACGTATTGGCATCAGCGGTGGCCTTTTTAGGACGTCCACGCTTTGGTTTCAAACTAGGAGCCATACTATAGGCCTCTTCTTTAAGTCGTTCTGCTTCTGCTAAAAAAGTTTCAGCTTGCGACAGCATTCCTTTTGCAATTGCAGAGTCATCTAAAACTTGTTCAGATGTTGGAAGTGCTTGGTCAATAGTTTGACTAGGATCGAAACTGGTAGTTTGAGTTCGTGGAGGACTATCAGTATCGTTTACCATACTGTTTTCAATGTCCTGCGGACTCATACCAGTGTTTTGTTTTCTAACAATCTCATTAACACATAAGAACCTGCATCTAATCTACCAGAATATGCTCTAAAGAATGCCAAACGACCTACGAAAGGATCAGTAGCAATTTTAAAGGCTAAAGCAGCAAAAGGCTCCTTAGTATCTGGCTTTCTTGAAATAGGCTGGTCATTGTCAGGATTTGTTCCCACAATAGCATCCTTATCTAAAGGAGAAGGCAAATACCTACAAACAGCGTCTAGTAAAAACTGAACCCCTTTATTTTTAAATGAAGAACCACAGATCATTGGGATAATACTCATATCCATCACTGCTGCTCTAAGGGCTGCATTCACTTCTTCAACCGTTATAGAATCTTCATCTTCGAAGAACTTCTCCATTAAAGTCTCGTCGTACTCCGCAACAGCCTCTATTAATTCTGCTCTGTATTGCTTTACTTCAGCAACCATATCCTCAGGAATAGGCACCTCGTCAAAAGTAGCCCCCATATTGTCTTCATGCCAGATAATAGCACGATTGGTTACTAAATCTACCACACCTCTAAAGTCTGCTTCGTCTCCGATCGGTAAAACGATGGGCACCGCATTAGACTTTAACATTTCACGAACTTGCTTACAAACCATTAGGAAGTTAGATCCCTGACGGTCCATTTTATTTACAAATCCAATACGTGGCACTTTATAGTTGTCTGCTAAACGCCAGTTAGTCTCAGATTGAGGCTCTACTCCGTCTACTGCAGAAAACAAAAACACCAAACCATCTAAGACACGTAAAGAACGGTTTACTTCTACCGTGAAATCTACGTGACCTGGAGTGTCAATAATATTAAAGTGGTAAGGAAGGGTCTCTGGCAAAGCAGCACCGTTTTCAGTAGGGAAGTTCCAAGAACAAGTAGTTGCAGCAGAAGTAATGGTAATTCCACGCTCTTGCTCTTGTGCCATCCAGTCCATAGTAGCTGCACCATCGTGCACCTCACCAATTTTATGACTCACCCCTGTGTAAAATAAGATACGCTCAGTGGTGGTGGTCTTTCCAGCGTCAATATGCGCTGCAATTCCAATATTTCTAGTATATTTTAAATCTCTTGCCATGGTTGATTAGAATCTAAAGTGAGAGAATGCTTTATTGGCTTCTGCCATCTTGTGCGTATCTACACGTTTTTTAACGGCAGCACCTTCTTCTTTGGCAGCTGCTAAAATCTCAGACGCCAAACGCTGGGCCATTGATTTTTCGTTTCTTTTACGCGCATAGCTAATCATCCATTTAATCGCAGTAGATATCTTGCGGTCTGGACGGATTTGCATAGGAATTTGGAAAGTAGCTCCCCCTACTCTTCTAGATCTTACCTCTACGTGTGGCATGATGTTAGAAAGGGCGTCTTTCCATACTTCTAATGCAGATTTCTCTTCATCAGTCTTTTTTTCTTCTACAATCGCAATAGCGTCGTAAAATACTTTAAAGGCTATAGATTTCTTACCATCCCACATCATCATATTGACGAAACGGGTTACCAACTGATCGTTAAATTTTGGATCCGGTAATAAAGGTCTTTTTTTGGCCTGTTTTTTTCTCATGATTTCTCTTTAAACTGTCTTACGCTTTCTTAGGTCTTTTTGCTCCGTATTTAGATCTACGTTGTGTTCTTCCTGCAACACCAGCGGTGTCTAAGGCTCCCCTTACAATGTGATACCTAACTCCTGGCAAATCTTTAACCCTTCCGCCCCTTACTAATACTATCGAGTGCTCTTGTAAATTGTGACCTTCTCCAGGGATGTAGGCATTCACCTCCTTACCGTTCGTTAACCTTACCCTTGCTACTTTACGCATTGCAGAGTTTGGTTTTTTAGGTGTAGTGGTGTAAACACGCGTACATACCCCTCTTCTTTGAGGACACGATTCCAAAGCAGCCGATTTACTCTTCTTAGTAATTGTGGCTCTTCCTGTTCGTACTAATTGTGAAATTGTTGGCATATATAATGTATATAAATAACTATTACCCCTTTTTAAGGGCTGGCAAATGTAGGAATTAATTATTGATAATCAAATGGCGCTTTAAAAAAATTTGATATTTTTTTCTCAATATCAACGATTTATCCCATTTAAAAATTACTCGCATTTTTCAATAGTATATATAATAAGGTATAAAATAGATTTTTGGCCTCCGGCCGATGCCCCGATGATTATAAATAAAAAAAGTGTTAATTAAATAAAATACAGTAATTTTATATGCTAATACATTAAATATGAAAACAAATCAACTTCACTATTTAGCCATCCTTATTTTTACATGTGTATTCAGTACCAACGCACAAAATTTAAATGGACAAATAAAAACTACTGGTCCAGCACCATTAGGGCTTGCATGGGGTCAGACAGATCAAGCCGCGATAGATTTTTTCACCAATCTAACCAGTAGGCCCAAGAAGATCCTTACCGCAAAAGACATTAATGGTAGTCCTTATTTTAATGAGGAGTTTAAATTAGCTAAAGTCTATTATGGAGGAAGGTTTGAAGATGGAAAACAAATCTATATTAGACACAATGCCTATTCAGATGAACTTGAAATGGCCACTTCACCTTACCAATACGCCTCAGAACAAATTTTATTAAAAACAAAAGAAGTGTTTTGCGAAATTGAAGGGGTAACCTTTAAACTCTTACCTTATATAAGCAAGTCTTCTGGACAACCAGAGATAGGTTATTTACAATCTATTTTTGAGGGTGACACTTATAAGGTGTTCTTAAACCAGACAAAAGTCTTTATGAAACAGCAACCCGCTAGGACTTCCTTGGAACGCTCTTTTCCCCCCAGATTTGTAGATAGTGAAGTATATTACTACTCCGTAAACGGAGACACGCCTCAATACTTGAATACTTCCAAGAGTAAATTAAAAAAATTATTCAAAGACAAGGGGAAGGCCAAGGATTTGTTGAAAATGAAAGGGAGTGACCTGGAAGTTTTAAAAAATATTTTTACTGCCTTAGAAAATGAGTAGGTAAACGCCCCCATAAAACAACCAAAAAGCCTTGCCCAACAGCAGGGCTTTTTTTGTTGTGAAAATTTTAAGATTAAAGAAGTACTCAATAAATGAATAAAAATCAAAGAAAAAAGCAGTTTCCCCTAAAATTATTAATGCACTTATTAAAATCATGCGATTAAATGAAAATTAACGGCAAATAATTTGTTTAGTTAACATTAAATTAAGATTTTTACGTTTGCTAATTCAAATTAACTAACAATGAAAACAAAACTAAATGGAATTTTAACACTAGCCTTAGTGTTTGCTGTGCAGCTTCTGTTCGCACAAGAAAAGACAATTTCAGGTACGGTTTCTGATGGGGATGGAATTCCTCTTCCAGGTGCCACTGTAATTGTTCAAGGTACAACTAATGGTGTTTCCACAGATTTTGATGGAAATTATACCATCTTCGCAAATGAAGGAGAAACCCTTTCTTTCAGCTTTATTGGCTATGTAGCCAAAACAGTTGTGGTAGGGGCTTCAAATACAATCAATGTAACCCTAGAAACTGATTCTCAGCAACTAGACGAAGTAATTGTTACTTCACTGGGTATAAAGCGTGAGAAAAAAGCCTTAGGTTATGCGGTATCTGAAGTAGATCAGTCTCAATTAGAGCAGCGTGCAGATGGAGACATCGGTAGGGTACTTGCAGGTAAAGCTTCTGGGGTAAACATCACAAACCAGTCAGGTTTATCGGGATCAGGTACTTCAATCATGATTCGTGGTATGAACTCCTTCTCACAAGGAAACCAGCCGTTGTTTATTGTAGATGGTATTCCTTTCTCTACAGAAACCAACAACCAAGGAGACTTCGTAGATGGAAACAACGGTTCATCACGTTTCGTAGATATTGACCCTAATAATATTGAGAGTGTAAGTGTATTAAAAGGTCTTGCAGCCTCAACATTATATGGTACTCAAGGTAGAAACGGGGTAATCCTAATCACAACTAAAGCTGGTAAAGCTGGTGCTGGTGGTCCTAGTAAAACAGAGATCACAGTAAACTCTTCTGTCTTTGTCAATGAAATGGCTTCTATGCCGGAATATCAAAATGACTATGGTGGAGGTTTTGACCAATCCTTTGGATGGTTCTTCTCTAACTGGGGTCCTGCGTTTAGACAAGAAGGTGTAGACGGTTGGGGAAACCAATCTGCGATTAATGGAACCACTTCAGGACAACCAGGATACTTAAGACACCCTTTCACGACCGCTTCTGCTTCTACAGGAATTCCTGCAGTATTAGACGCTTTAGGGATTGCTTCAGACGCTGTGGTAGAATGGAAACCTTACAAATCTGTTGAAAATTTCTTTAATAAAGGACAAGTAACCAATCACAACTTAAACATAAGAGGAGCCAGTTCAGACGGAGCAGTTTCTTATAATGTAAACTACGGTAACTTAACTGACGAAGGTTTTACTCCTGGAAACAAACTATCTAGAAATACCTTAAGTTTTGGTGGTAATGCGAAATTGAGTAATAAATTCTCTGTAAACGGTACTTTAAACTATACCGGAACAAAGTTTAGATCTCCGCCAGTTGCGGCAGGTTATGGGTCTAATGTTGGTGGAGATGGTGCTTCTATTTTTGCGAATATTTTTTATACGCCTAGATCTGTAGATTTAATGGGATTACCATACCAAAATCCTGTTACAGGGGAGTCTATCTACTACAGACAAAACAACTCTATTCAAAACCCATTATGGACTGTAGCAAATGCCGCTACCATCCAAAAAGTAAACAGGGTATTTGGTGGAGCGTCTCTTAACTATGAGATTAGTGACAACTTGAACGCTTCTTACCGTTATGGTATTGATGTGTACAATGAGAATAACGTAAATTACTCTAACAAAGGTGGTAAAACAGGTTCTATTTCTAATCAAAATGGGGTATATGATACTTGGAACAACGTAAAAACTATTTTTGACCACAACTTAGCCATTAATGGAGATTACAGGTTAAATGACGACATGGGTCTAACTTTTACACTAGGAGCCACTTCAAGATCGGATACTTACGACAGAAATGGAGTTGCCTCTACAGGACAACAAGTATTCGGTGTGTTAAGACACTTTAACTTTGAGTTACAAGATGAAATCCAGTATTTCGAAAAAAGAAATATTATTGGTTTATATGGTCAGGCAGCTTTGGACTACAAGAGTATGGCCTACTTAACCGTTGCAGCAAGAAAAGATTGGGTATCTAACTTAGCTACAGAGAATAATTCTATTACCTATCCTTCTGCCAGTGTATCTTTCATTCCAACAACAATGTTTGATGGTTTAAAATCAGATATGGTTAATTACTTAAAAGTAAGAGCGGGTTATGGTACTTCTGCCAACTTCCCAAGCGCTTATCCTATTGCTTCTGTGTTAAGTTTAAACACACAGAGTTTCCAAGATCAAAGCGGTGGTATGGTTATCTCAAATACTTCTGGGTCTCAGTTAGGAAATCCGAACTTAAAGCCAGAATTGATTGGAGAATTAGAATTTGGAGTTGAAGGTAGGTTCTTCAACAGTAAATTATCTGCAGACATCTCTGTTTATAATAAGACAACAAAAGACCTTATTATTTCAAGACCTTTAGATCCTTCTACAGGATACACTTCTACTCAAACTAATATTGGTGAGATAGAGAATAAAGGTATTGAGATTGATTTAGGAATGGACTGGTTTAACAATCCAAACGGACTTAACTGGAATACATTTGTAAACTGGACCACTAATGAAGCAATTGTGGTAGATTTAGGTCAAGATACAGATGAAATTGTATTCGGTGGTTTCTCAAACAGAGGTAACTTAGCTAGAGTAGGTGAGAATTTGGGGACTATTGTAGGTTCTGCCATTGCCAGAGATGACAATGGAAACTTCCTAGTAAACTCTCAGGGTAGCTATGTAGAAGATAATGGTATTAACATTATTGGAGACGCCAATCCAGATTGGATGATGAACATTAGCAACACTATTTCTTACAAAAACTTATCGATGAGTTTCTTAGTAAACCATGTACACGGTGGAGACATCTTTACTTATACGGTAGCTACGTTACTCGGTAGAGGGGTTTTAAAAGAAACTGCAGATAGAGCAAATTCATTTATCTTACCTGGAGTTCAAGCAGACGGAACACCAAACAGCGTACAGATTAACAACTCTACTTACTACTTCTCAAATGTACTTTATGGACCAGATGAGATGTTGGTATACGACGCTTCAGTATGGAGATTGGCAGAGGTATCTTTGACTTACAAATTACCTAAGAGTTTGTTAGACAAAACACCATTTGGAAGTGTAGATTTAACTGCTTCAGGATTCAACCTTTGGTATGACGCTTACAACACACCAGACGGTGCTAATTTTGATCCAAACATTGCAGGTACAGGAATAGGTAATGGTAGAGGTTTTGACTACTTAAACGGACCTAGTGCCAAAAGATACGGATTGAGTTTAAAATTGACGTTCTAATAAATAAAAAATTATATCATGAAAATAAACAAATTAATAGCAGTTATTATGATTGGTTTGGTTTCCTTCACCTCGTGTGAAACAATGGAACTGGAACTGACAGATAACCCAAATGCACTGAGTCCAGCTCAGGCAGATGCTACGTTCTTTATTAATAGTATCCAGGTAGATTTTGCTTTCTGGGTAAATACCATGGGGAGCAGAAGTGCCGCATTGACCAGAATTAACCAAATGTCTGGTAGAAACTATGCTCAGGTATACAACCCTGCTACATTTGACGGAGTTTGGAGAAATGCCTACCAAGGCATGATGGAAGATATTCGTTTAATGAACATTTTAGCAGACGAGGCCGGGTTAACTACTCACAAAGGAATGGGACAAGTATTGAAAGCCTACACCCTTGTAACTTTAGTAGACCATTTTGGTAATATCCCTTACTCAGAAGCCTTATTGGGTGCAGAAAATTTAGCCCCTAATGCAGATAGTGGAGATACTGTTTATGCAGCAGCTCTAGCTTTGTTAGATGACGCAGTAGTTAACTTAGGTGCTGGAGGTCCAACACCTAGTGTAGATTTCTTTTACAGCGGAGATGCATCTAAATGGATCAAAGCAGCGAATTCAATTAAAAAGAAAATTCACTATACTACTGGAAATGCTAGTGCATTTAATGCCGTGACCAATTACATTGAAACTGAAGCAGATGACTTTCAGTTCCAATGGGGTACAAATGAGGTACAACCAGATACAAGACACCCATCTTATAGATCTTCTTACACTGCTACTGGTGGAGGGACTTATATGTCTAACTGGTTAATGAATACTATGCAAGTAGGTCATGGTTCTACAAAAGATCCTAGAATGGCTTACTACTTTTACAGACAGGTTTCTGCTACTCCAGGATTTGGAGGAGAACCAGCCAACGAAGAGGTACTGGAATGTGGTTTACAAACTGCGCCATTCCATTACTTAGCTAGTAATGAGGTATTCTGTGGATTAAGTGACGGATACTGGGGTAGAGATCACGGTAACAGTGACGGTATTCCACCAGATGGTTTCTTAAGAACGCTACATGGCGTGTATCCTGCGGGAGGAACTTTTGATGACAGAAGTTTTGACGGTCAAGTAAACGGAGACGGTCTTGGAGGAAAAGGTATTACTCCAGTAATGTTGTCTTCTTGGATGGATTTCATGAATGCTTATATGAATCCTTCAGAGATGAAAGCTTCTACTTTAGCAGGTGTAAAGAAATCTATTGAAAAAGCAGATTCTCTTGGAGGGCCAGCTTTAGATGCAGCAGATGTAGACGCTTATGTGGCTTTAGTAGAAGCAGATTACGATGCCGCTTCTGCTTCAGGAAAAGCAGATCTATGGGCACAAGAATACTGGATCTCTATGTGGGGTAATGGTATAGATGCTTACAACACATACAGAAAGACAGGATTACCTTCTACGCTACAGCCTAATATTGAGCCAGAGCCAGGAACATTTCCTCAGTTAATGTACTACCCTGCAAACTATGCAAATACCAATGCAAATGTTACGCAGAGAGCAGATCTTTCTGAGCGTCCATTCTGGAATACAAATGGTCCTTCTAACCTTAAATAAAAATATCATGAAAAATAGAATATTAAAATTAATGACACTCTCGATAGCTATTTTTATGGTAGCTTGTCAAGAGTCTGATAATGCGATTGATAAAGTTTTTGAGGGCACTACCAATGGAGCCATCATTAGAACTGTATCGCTAAACAGTGGAGAGTTCAACAGTTATGACCTAAACTCTGCGTTTGACGTAGATATTGAAGTGCAAGATGTGGAGAACGGTGGTCTTATGGAGAAAGTAAATGTATATTTACAATTCAAAGGCAGTGAAGTTTTAGTGTCTACACTAACCGCTTCTAACTTTACCACTGGGCCTTTCGGGTTACCAAGAGCAAATGTGAGAATTACTTTATCTGAGGCAGTTGCTGCTTTAGGCTTGTCTAGTTCAGATTATACTGGTGGAGATGCTTTACCTGTTCGTTTGGAACTAGTTCTTACAGATGGTAGAACATTCTCAGATAAAGATGGATCTGGATCTTTACAAGGATCTTACTTTTCTTCTCCATATAAGTACAATACCGTAATTAAGTGTATTCCTACTAGTGCAGTGCCTGGTATTTATACGATAGATATGGTAGATTCTTATGGAGATGGTTGGAATGGTGCGTCTGTAGATGTAACGGTAGACGGTACAACTACTTCTTATACCATTACCTCTGCTCAAGGAGCGAACGCTTCTCACACCTTTACCATTCCAGCTGGGGCATCTACAATGTCTTTTGCTTATACGAATGGTGATTGGGATAGTGAAGCTAGTTATGTAATTTCTTACACTAAGTTAGATGGAACTTCTCCACAAACTGCTTTATCTGACGGTCCTTCTTCTGCAGGAGGAACCAAGGTATTGAGTGTTTGTCAATAACATTTAATTCATTTCAATTAAAAAGGCCCGCAATTGCGGGCCTTTTTTTATGACAAAAATTTAATTCAATGCCATAAGATAATCAGTAATGACCTAAAAAGATAGAAAGATTGGAAATCATAAAAAATACCCATATTCAAAAACCCCCTGCCAAAAGCAGGGGGTTTTTTGTTTACTTTTGCATCATGGAGAAACAAACGTATATATACGGCATTAGAGCTGTTATTGAGGCCATTGAAGCCAAAGAGACCTTAGATAAGATATTTATCCAAAAAGGACTACAAGGAGACTTGATTAAGGCCCTAGAAAACTTAATTAGAAAGCAAGGTTTAAACACTTCTTATGTGCCCGTAGAAAAGCTAGACCGATTGGCCAAGCAACACAACAACCACCAAGGAGTTGTAGCGAGTATTTCTCCCATAGAATTTCATGAACTCGATCCTTTTGTAGAAAGTGTTTTAGAAACAAAAGAGGCCCCTCTTTTCTTACTCTTGGATCAATTGTCCGATGTGAGAAATTTTGGCGCCATTATCAGAACTGCCTCTTGTACGGGAGTAGACGCCATAATCATTCAAAAAAAGGGTGCTGCTCCAGTGACTGCAGACACTATAAAAACTTCTGCAGGCGCAGCTTTTCAAGTCCCTATTATTAAAGTAGATCACTTAAAAGACGCCGTTTTTCACTTACAAGCCTGTGGTATTCAAGTAGTCGCAGCTACAGAGAAAGCAAAAAACGACTTATATGAAGTTTCTTTTACAGGCCCCACCGCTATTGTTATGGGTTCTGAAGACATAGGAATTACACCCTCCATTTTAAAAGTGGCCAACGCCCAAGCAAAGTTACCCATGCAGGGACCTATTAGCTCATTAAATGTATCTGTTGCCTGTGGTGTGTTCTTATACGAAGCGGTGAGACAAAGAAAATAATATGAATGAACCATTAGCAGAAAGAGTCCGTCCAAAATCCTTAGAAGGCTATATGAGTCAAACTCATTTGGTGGGGCCTGCTGGTGTATTGACCAAACAAATAAAAGCAGGTATTATCCCTTCTATTATTTTATGGGGACCTCCCGGTACTGGAAAAACTACCTTAGCCAATATTATTGCCTCCCAGACAGAACGTCCATTTTACGCCCTAAGTGCTATAAATTCAGGAGTGAAAGAAGTGAGGGAAGTCATTGAAAAAGCCAAACAATCTGGTGGATTATTTACCACCAAAAACCCGCTCTTATTTATAGATGAGATTCATAGATTTAGTAAGTCTCAACAAGACTCTCTTCTAGCAGCAGTAGAAAAAGGATGGATTACATTAATTGGTGCTACCACTGAAAATCCGAGTTTTGAAGTAAATGCTGCCCTACTCTCTCGTTGCCAGGTTTACGCTTTAAAAGCATTTGAAAAATCCGATTTGGAGGCACTCTTGCAAAATGCCATGAAGGTAGATCCATGGCTTAAAGAAAAGGACATTATCCTTAAAGAGACTAAAGCATTGTTTAGAGCTAGTGGGGGTGACGCTAGAAAACTGCTCAATATTTTTGAGTTCCTAATCACCCAGAGTCCAGATCATAAAGTAGTCATTACAGATGAGTTTGTAATCAGTAACACCCAAAATAACACTGCTTTTTACGATAAGTCTGGAGAACAACATTACGACATTGTTTCTGCATTCATAAAATCCATCAGAGGATCTGATCCCAATGCAGCTGTTTACTGGCTCGCTAGAATGCTTGTTGGAGGAGAAGATGTGAAATTCATTGCCAGGAGAATGGTTATATTGGCTTCTGAAGATATTGGGAATGCCAATCCAACTGCCCTAGTACTAGCAAATACTTGTTTTCAGTCGGTGCATACCATTGGGCACCCAGAAGCGAGAATTATCTTGAGTCAGTGCGCTGTGTATTTAGCGACTTCCCCAAAGAGCAATAGCAGTTATTTAGCCATAGACCAAGCGATTGCTGCTGTTAAAGAAACCGGAGATTTACAAGTACCCCTGGCATTGAGAAATGCTCCCACCAAACTCATGAAAGAATTGGGCTATGGGGACAATTACCAATACTCCCATAACGGACCAAACGCATTTATAGCTCAAGAGTTTCTCCCAGAAGCCATTTCAGGAACCGTATTTTACCAACCCGGAGACAACCCCAGAGAGAAAGGGAGTCGGGATTTTCTTAAAAACCGATGGAAAGATAAATACGGGTATTAAATAAATTCCTTGTCTGTTATAGAAACTTCTTTAATTCCGCCAAACTTCGCACCATGTCACAATGCTCATGAACAGATTCTCCGTGAGCGTTAAAATGAATGACCTCAAAGCCAACTTCTTTAGCACCTAAAATATCTGCTTCTAAACTATCTCCAATCATTAAAGATGTAGCTGCCGTAACATTGGCTTTTTTAAGCGCCAATTCAAAAATTTGAGGGTGTGGCTTCTTTACTCCTGCCAGCTCTGAGTCCATCACAACGTCAAAATAATGATCAATACAGGCATTTTTCATTTTCTTGCCTTGTACTTCTGAAAATCCATTGGTAATAATGTGCAAATTGTAATGTGGTTTCAGGTACTCTAATATTTCTATAGTTCCAGGAAACAAATGATTGTAAGTCGTTAGCACAGCCATATACTGGTCTGCCAACTCGTGAATGAGTGTATCTGTTGCAGGGTATTCAAGCGTGTCAAAGGTAAACTTCAAACGTTCGTAACGCAAGGTTTCTTTGGAAACGGTGCCGTTCCTGTACATACGCCAATACTGAAGGTTAATAGGAATGTAGGCTTTTAAAAATGTATCCAATGGAATGTCTACGCCATATTCAATGAGTAAACGTTCAAAAGTAAGGGCTGAATTTTTTTCAAAATCCCAAAGGGTATGGTCTAAATCAAAAAATATATCTGAAATCTTTCCTTTAAGCATTATTTTTTTTGCTAAAGGTACTATTTAATTTTGCTTTGTCCAGTCCAAAAAACTACCTCTTGAATGGTTTACACTGCTTTAGATAAATCTCTTTTGTTGGCAATCTATTCTCAGAATAAGAAAACTATTTACTAAACTGAGCCAAATGCTTTTGGAAAGTCTCTTTCCATATATGGGCTTTTTCTCCTCCCAACAATTCATTAGAAAAAACTACGTTAAAGTGAGCTCCCACCTCTTTTGTTGCCTGATACAAGGGTGTCATGATTTTTAAAGCATCTAAAGTACTTTTCTCTTTTAATAAGGCGTAATCATGCACAGCAAAGGGGTGTACTTTAATGGGCAATTGAACCTCTAGGTAAATGTCATAAAAGAAAAATGGGCTGGCAGTGCCGGCTCTAAATCCAAGCTCATGGGTATAGCCCATAGAATAGTCGTTATGAATTTCAGCGTCTACCAGGTCCCTGTAAGAAACTGGTATGTCTACCCTATTATATCGCATTCTAGAAGCCTTTATAGGTCTGTTGACCACATTAGCCAAGTGTTTCTGCTCTTCCATTAAAATTTTAGGCACCCCAAAAGATGCGTAAGAGGCCGCCAAAGCTACTTCAAAGTGGTCTGCTACAGATTTTATAAGGGCTTTAAAGGCATTGTTATAAGGAGATACATTTTTGTCATAAGTCCCATATTCTGCAAATTGAAAAAAGAAAATGGCCTTGGCTTTATACTGTCTTAAAAGAATCCCTATAAAGTCAAAGTTATCATAGGGGTCTTTTTTAAAGCGCAGCCACACCCCTATCCTATTGAGAAGCCGCGTGAATTTTAGGCCCGACAAATCCACAAAAAAACCAGAGATTCCTCTGATAAGACCACGGTATGCAAATGCGTGGGAGCTAGTCACATCTATTAATGGAGTAAAGCAATACGTTCTTTTAGACCTTTTAAGCTCAGGGAATTTTTCTTGAAGGGCATTAAAAAAAAGGCTTGCCCATTGGTCTACCACAGGTAGGGTTAAAAAACCGTTCACATAACCCACACTTTCTTTTGGGGGAAAGCGCCCATGAATATCCTTCACATGAGGCAAATACTCCTCGTAACGAGATAGCATATAGAAACTGGCGGCAAAAATATCAAAAGGGATACTACTCTTGTCCCCCACAGGAAAAAAACAGGGTACCCCATTCCAATCACTCACTTTAATAGAATGATCATTGATCCCTTGTTCAAAGAGAAGCGAATGAGCTCTAATAAAAAACTCATTCTGTAGGGCTTGTTTGGTATAGGTTAATTTTGGTCCCTCATGTTTTATGAAGTCCGACACTTCAGTGGTAAAAGCAACTTCTATCCCTAACAATCGCTTACATATATGGTTGGCAATATAAGTAAATCTTGGAGTGATTTTATAGGTGTATATCAGGAGCATCTAAAAGAGAATATGATTCAAAAAATACATAACCAAAAGAGCGGTCATTCTAAGTTTAAAATTAAACAATTATAGCAATTGCTGGTCTGCAAAACTAAAGTATTCATTTTTACCTACAATAATATGGTCTAATAACACCATATCTAACAACTTAGCTGCGTCTTTTAATTTAAGTGTTAAAGTCTTGTCAGCTGCAGAAGGTGTCAGATTTCCAGTGGGATGATTGTGGGCTACTATCATGGCAGTAGCACCCCATTTTAAGGCTTGTTGCAACACTAACCTAATGTCTACAACCGTAGCCGTAAACCCTCCCTTACCCAGTAATGACCGTTCTATAACTACATGGGCATTGTCCAAATACAGCACCCAAAATTCCTCATGAGCCAATCCAATGAGTACCGGTTTTAATACTGAAAAGGCCGCTGCACTAGAAGAAAGCGACAAAGGTTTCGAAGGGATAAGAGGTAACAATCGGTACCCCAAATCCAAGGAAGCCTTAATTTTCACAGCTTTCACCTTCCCCACCCCTTTAAAATCCATTAAATTTTCTACAGATAATTCAAAGAGTTTTTGAAGGTCATTACCAGAGCGAATTAAAAGGCTTTTAGCCAATGAAAGGGCAGACTGCCCCACAGATCCATTGCCAATAACAATAGCTAATAGTTCCGCATCTGTCAGTTTTTGCCCTCCCAAACGGAGGTACTTTTCTCTGGGCTGATCTTCAACAGACCAGGACTTCATACTCGTGTTTTTAGCATAAACCATGAATAAAGATAGCCTGTACGGTACAAAAAGAAACACCTACCAGATAAACTACACATATATTAGATTATCGGTCAAAAAGCCTGACTAAAAAACTAAAAAACAACTATAAAATCTTAGGAGACCCTTTGGGCTAAAGCTTTAAAATCTGTTCCCCCATAATTTCCTGAACTCATAAACAAAAGCACTGTTCCTTCTAGAGGCAAATCTCTTAAAAAAGCTGCCAATCCTTCAGTTGTGGTGGCAATTTGGAGTGTATTGGCGTTAAAAGCATCTTTAATTACCTCATCAGAAATAGGTGCCCTATCTTTTATGGCTAATACGGCTGGCTCGTAGAAAACCAGACCGACATCGGCCTTGGCCAAAGCATTTTTATACTCCTTGAGAAAAGAGGCGTCTAAGCTGCTATAAGTATGTAATTCAAGTACCACAACCAACTTTCTATCTGGATATTGCTCCTTAACCGCGGCAGTAGTGGCCTTTACCTTACTAGGGGCATGAGCGAAATCTTTATAAATAGCTGTTTTGTTGTTTTTAGCAATTAATTCTAATCGTTTAGAAGCCCCTTTAAAACTGCTAATGGCCTCGTAGAAATCTAGGGCGTCTATTCCCATATGCTGGCACACCCACTTGGCTCCTGCCAGATTATTAAGGTTGTGCTTACCAAAAATTTCTAATGGCAAAGGACCTTCTTCCGTCTCTAGATAAGTCAGGCCGTTGTCTATAATTGCTTCTGGGGTGGTGTATGCAATTTTACGAATGGTGTTGGTCGCTTTTTCAACCATTTCGTGAAGTAGCGCGTCTTCTTGATTATAACTCAAACTACCTCCCGCTACAATGCTGTCAATAAAGGATTCGAAGGGCGCGCAATAGGATTCAAAAGTGGGAAACACATTAATATGGTCCCAGGCAATACCACTCAAGAGCGCAATATGTGGCTTGTAATGTAAAAACTTAGATTGAGGGTCTATGGGAGAGGAGAGGTATTCGTCCCCTTCTAATAACATAAAATCGTTCTGTTCAGTGAGGTGAACCATCTTGTCAAAGCCGTCTAATTGGGCCCCCACCATAAAGTCTATGTCTTTTTCGTGGTAGTGCATAACATGAAGAATCATAGAAGTAATGGTTGTTTTTCCATGACTCCCCCCTATGACTACGCGTGTTTTATGCTTTGAATGCTCGTATAAAAATTCAGGGTAAGAAGACACTTTTAAACCCAATTCTTGTGCTTTGGCAAGCTCAGGATTCCCTGGTTTCGCATGCATCCCTAAAATAATTACATCTATTCCTGAGTGAATATTTTCAGGCTGCCAACCCATTTTTAAGGGAAGTAAGCCCACAGCTTCTAAACGGCTTTTAGAGGGCTCAAAAATAATGTCATCACTACCACTAATTTCGTGACCCGCTTCGTGTAATGCCAGTGCTAAATTATGCATGGCACTTCCTCCAATGGCTATAAAATGTATTCTCATAGTATTATTTTCCAGAACCCATAGATTCCTTTTGATCGTGTATCATTTCCCAAAGGGTGTCTTTGAGCGGCATAATGCCTTTTTGTGCCACTGCAGAGAAGAACAAAAATGGGGTGTTTCCCAATACGGGTTTTAGTAAGGCTGAAATTTCCGCTTCTAATTCCTCATCTAACATATCACTCTTAGAAATTGCGACCAGACGGTCTTTATCTAACAATTCAGGGTTGTATCTTCTCAGCTCGTCTAATAATACGCCGTACTCTTTTACAATATCTTCACTGTCTGCAGGGATTAAAAATAAAAGGGTCGCATTGCGCTCTATATGCCTTAAAAAGTAATGCCCCAGACCTTTGCCTTCCGCTGCTCCTTCAATAATTCCAGGAATATCTGCCATGACAAAACTCTTAAAATCTCTATATTCCACAATTCCTAAATTGGGTTTTAGGGTGGTAAATGCATAGGAGGCTATTTTTGGCTTGGCAGAAGTAATCACAGAGAGCAGGGTAGATTTTCCTGCATTGGGAAAACCAACCAATCCAACGTCTGCCAATACTTTTAATTCAAGGGTAAAAGACCCTTCTTTTCCTGGGATTCCAGGTTGTGCGTATCTGGGAGTTTGATTGGTAGAAGACCTGAAGTGCCAGTTCCCTAGCCCCCCTTTTCCTCCTTCTAGAAGCACAATTTCTTGGTCGTGCTCAGTTACTTCATACAAGGGTTCCTGGGTTTCTCCATCTTTAACAACAGTACCCAAAGGCACTTCTAAATAGACGTCATTTCCATCCGTACCAAAACTCCTGTTTTTGCTGCCATGTCCTCCATGCTCTGCACTAAAGTGCTTTTTAAACTTATAATGAACCAGTGTCCAAAGGTGCTTATTGCCCTTTAAAATAATGTGTCCCCCTCTTCCTCCATCGCCGCCGTCTGGTCCTCCTTTGGTGATGAATTTCTCCCTGTGTAAATGTATAGATCCCTTTCCTCCATTTCCTGAGGTTAAAAAAACCTTTACATAATCTACGAAATTTCCTTCTGTCATGGGGTAATGATTAAATAATTTGTGGGGTAATTTGGCCTATTCTAGGCCGATGCTTTAAACAGTGTTTTTCTGTTACAAACCACTAATAATAGCAGAAATTCTCTTTGTTATTTCTGAAATTTCTCCAATGCCGTTCACCGCATAAAACTTATTTTGAGCCTTATAAAAAGCTTCTAAAGGCGCTGTTTTAAGGTTGTATTCCTGAAATCTATTTCTAATTTTTGTTTCGTCCTGATCGTCCGGTCTTCCACTTTCTTTACCTCGTTCTAACAGTCTAGCGGTTAAAACGTCCTCGTCTGCTTCCAAGGCTATAGTAGCTGAAATTTCCATTGACTTAGACTTTAAAAAAGCATCCAAGGCTTCTGCTTGGGCGGTTGTTCTTGGAAATCCATCAAAGATAAATCCTGCAGCTGCTTGGTTTTCATTCACCTCTGCCTCCAACATTTGTATGGTCACAGAATCTGGAACCAAATCTCCTTTATCCATATAAGACTTGGCCAATTGACCTAAAGAAGTATTTTGAGAAATGTTAGCTCTAAAAACATCTCCAGTGGAAATATGCTTTAATTGGTAGGTTTCTTTTAAAAAGGCCGCTTGGGTTCCTTTTCCTGCGCCTGGTTTCCCAAACAAGACAAGGTTGGTTTTCATGGGGTTTTCTTTAGTTAATTAAAGGCACAAAGATAGTGTTTTGATTTCGCTTTTTTAAAGGGACAGACCGGCTTTATAATAATTATCTCGTATTTTTGTAGCACAAGCACAAAATAACCCTAAGGGCCTTATTAATGAGTACAAACTATTTTTCTTCTAATTTCACTCTCGGTATTCTCGGTGGCGGACAACTCGGCAAAATGCTTTTGCAAGAAACCAGAAAATGGGACATTCAAACAAAAGTCTTAGATCCCGCTAAAGACGCTCCGTCTAGATTGGCTTGCAACCATTTTGAGCAAGGAGATTTAATGGATTATGAGACTGTTTTTAATTTTGGAAAAACGGTAGATCTACTCACCATAGAAATTGAAAATGTAAATATAGACGCCCTAGAAGCGCTTGAAAAAGAAGGAATTACTGTATATCCCTCCTCAGATTGTCTAAGAAGTATTGCCAACAAGGGCACCCAAAAACTGTTTTACACAGACCATCAGATTCCAACGGCACCTTTCAATAGATTTGCCTATAGCTCAGAAATTGAGGACAGTATTTCTCATGGGGGACTGTCTTTTCCTTTTGTATGGAAGTCTGCTCAATTTGGTTATGATGGTCAGGGCGTAAAAGTCGTTAGACAAGCTTCGGACTTAAAAGGACTCCCCAACGTAGCTTGCATTACAGAAAATCTCATTGCATTTGAAAAAGAATTGGCGGTCATTGTCTGTAGAAATCCTAGTGGAGAAAGTGTGCACTATCCAGTTGTTGAGATGGAATTTCACCCTGAGGCCAATCAGGTAGAATACGTTTTGTGTCCTGCAAGAATCACAGATCACTTGGCCCAAAAGGCCATAGAGGTGGCCTTAAAAACTTCTGAAGCTTATGGCCATGTTGGGCTCCTAGCGGTGGAAATGTTTTTGACAAAAGGAGGCGATATTTTGGTAAACGAAGTTGCTCCAAGACCACACAATTCAGGGCACTACTCTATTGAAGGGAGTTACACAAACCAATACGAACAACACCTCAGGGCCCTATTGGACCTTCCTTTAGGAAACACCGCAAGTAAAGTAGCTGCTGTAATGGTCAATCTCGTAGGCGCAGAGGGCCACACTGGCGCTGTGGTATATGAAAATATGAAACACATTTTAAGCCTTGAAGGAGTAACACCGCATATTTACGGAAAAAAAGAAACCCGGCCTTTCAGAAAAATGGGGCATGTAACCATAGTGCACCCAAATATGCAAACCGCAAGGGAGATGGCAGAAACCGTTAAAAAAAGTATTGCCGTAATTAGTGAGAAATAATTTGTGTGCTGGGAATAATCATCCAATATTTAAAATAGTAAAGGGTATTCACCTCAGCCACAACAGTTTAAAAATAGTCTTAAATAAAAATACATGAAAAAAGTAGCCGTAGTTATGGGAAGTACCAGCGACCTTCCTGTTATGCAAGAAGCCATAGACTTTTTAAAATCTTTCAATATAGCCGTGATGGTAGACATCGTATCTGCCCACAGGACCCCTGAAAAACTATTTAGTTTTAGTAAAAACGCACACCTAGAGGGTATTGGCGTAATTATAGCGGGTGCGGGTGGTGCAGCCCATTTACCAGGAATGGTGGCTTCATTGTCTCCATTACCTGTCATAGGCGTACCCATTAAAAGCAGTAATTCTATTGACGGTTGGGATTCTGTACTATCTATATTGCAAATGCCAGGCGGGGTGCCTGTTGGCACCGTGGCACTGAATGGTGCCAAGAATGCGGGCATTCTCGCCGCCCAAATACTCGGGAGCAGTGAGCCTGCAATTCTGGACCAAATGATTGCTTATAAGGAAGCCCTTAAAGAAAAAGTAATCGAAGGCGCTAAATCAGTTCAGTCGTAAAAAGTAGCAAAGAGGCTAAACCAATTCAGCCTCAACAAATTAGCGAAGGCGCGAAATCAGTTCAGTCGAAAAAGCAAGCTGCTCTTGCTTAAAACTGAATATTCACACAATAATACCTGTCAGTCCATGTCTAAAAATCCTTTATTAGTCCCATTTGAAACACCGCCATTTCATTTAATCAAAAACGAGCATTACAAACCAGCTTTTGAGACTGCTATAAGCCTCGCAAAAGAAGAGATTGCTGCCGTAAAGAAGCAATCAGAAGCTCCTACTTTTGAAAATACTGTAGCAGCCCTAGATTATGCAGGACAGACATTGGGACATATTTCAAGTATATTTTTTAACCTCAATTCAGCAGAAACCTCACCCGAAATGCAACAAATTGCACAAGAAGTGTCTCCACTTCTCACTGCTTTTAGCAATGACCTGAGTTTAGATCCTGAATTATTCAAAAGGGTAAAATCAGTTTACGAACAGAAAGACAGCCTATCCCTAGATACAGAATCTCAAAGATTATTAGACAAATCTTATAAATCTTTTGTGAGGAATGGTGCGCTCCTCAATGAAGCAGAACAACAAACACTTAGAGAAATAGACAAAAACCTCTCTAGACTTCAATTGGAATTTGGAGAACACGTCTTGGCAGACACCCAAATATTCTCCCTTCACATAACAGATGAATTAGCCTTAGATGGGCTACCAGACAGTGTCAAAACTGCAGCAGAAGACTTGGCAAAAAGCAAAGAAAAAGAAGGCTGGCTGTTTACTTTAGATTACCCAAGTTATGTGCCTTTTATGCCCTTCTCTACCCAACGCAGCTT
>CAKZOR010000141.1 GCA_937136755.1 uncultured Flavobacteriaceae bacterium
GTCTGAATGACTCAGATGCCTGGGTAGCGCTCATGAAAGATTGGGTGACGCAGTGGGAAACCACCAGCGAATTGCCCTATGTCTAAAATTTCTGCGGCCGCTTTAGGCACACAGCCCATAGGCCCGCTGCTGGTAAAGCAAGCGGTGCCGGCTTCTATTGGGATCCTGGTCATGTCACTCAATGTCTTGGTAGACTCTATTTTTGTAGGGAACTGGATTGGGGCTTTGGGCATTGCGGCCATAAACGTGGTCCTGCCAGTGTCTTTCTTTATTGCCGCCCTGGGTATGGCCATAGGCATTGGCGGTTCTAGTATTATCTCTCGCGCCTTAGGGGCCGGAAATCACGAAAAAGCCACCACTACTTTTGGGAACCAAATAGCCCTTACGGTATTAATCACCGTATCTATGGCTGCCTTGGGACTCTATTTTATGGAGGGCATTATTCCCGCTTTTGGGGGCAGGGGGCAAATTTATCCGCTGGCCAAAACCTATTATACCATTGTCTTGTACGGAGTGCCTTTCTTGGGCCTGTGTATGATGGGTAATACGGTCATTAGGGCAGAGGGAAAACCCAAATTTGCCATGGTGGCCATGATCATTCCCTCGGTGGGGAACCTGCTCATGGATTATATTTTTATTTATGTTTTTGACTGGGGCATGGAAGGCGCGGCCTGGGCCACCACCGGAGGTTATTTGCTCTGTTTTGCCTATGTAGCCTATTTCTTTTTGTCTAAAAACGCTTCTTTAAAACCGCGTTTAAAGCACTTTGTCTTTAAAAAACCCATTGTCTCAGAAATTGGGGCCTTGGGATTTGTCACCTTGGCCAGACAGGCCGCGACTTCCATCACTTATTTGGTCATGAACAGCCTGCTGTTTTCTATGGGCGGAGAAGCCTTGGTAGCCGTATATGCCATTGTAGGGCGCATGCTCATGTTTGCCTTGTTTCCTGTTTTTGGAGTCACCCAGGGGTTTTTACCCATTGCCGGTTTTAATTATGGGGCCGGAAAAATGGAGCGGGTGCGGGAGAGCATCAACACCGCTATCTTATACGCATCGGCTTTAGCCACCCTAGTTTTTATAGGATTGATGGTGTTTCCAGAGGCCATTACGGCCTTGTTCCTCTCTGCTAAAAATGCAGATGCAGACACCCAGGCCTTAAATGCCTATGTGTTAGAACATACGCCTGCGGCCATGCGCTGGGTATTTGCGGCCACCCCTATTATTGCGCTCCAACTCATTGGGGCGGCTTATTTTCAGGCGGCTGGTAAAGCCGTTCCAGCCCTATTGCTCACCTTGAGCCGTCAGGCACTCTTATTTATTCCTTTGGTATTGCTCTTGCCTATGTGGTTTGGGACCATTGGGGTATGGCTGGCCTTTCCTATTTCAGATGTATTGGCCACCATCATTACCGGCTATTTTTTAAGAA
>CAKZOR010000142.1 GCA_937136755.1 uncultured Flavobacteriaceae bacterium
GTGAATGGGAGAAATTTCTAATCCCCTACTCAATAACTCGTCAAAATCTTTTGGATCGTGAACTATAGCAGCTCCTGCACCCCCAAGGGTATAGGAGGCTCTAATCACTAAAGGAAAGCCAAACTCCTGAGCTATTTCTTTACCTTTTAAAAATGAGGTCGCTGTGGCTTGAGGGGCCATACCAACACCAATCTTACCCATCAAGTTTCTAAATTGCTCCCTGTCTTCTGTAATATTAATAGCGTCTATGTCTACCCCTATTAATTCTACTTTATGGTCTTCCCAAATACCTTTTTCGTCACACTCAATACAGAGATTTAAAGCTGTTTGCCCGCCCATAGTGGGTAACACAGCGTCAATATTGGGGTGTGCCTCTAAAATCTCAATAATGGATTTTGATGTTAATGGTTTTAAATACACATGATCTGCCATAGAGGGATCTGTCATGATCGTAGCTGGGTTACTATTAATCAATACAGTTTCTATACCGTCTTCTCTGAGGGATCTAAGAGACTGAGAACCTGCGTAATCAAATTCACAAGCTTGTCCAATCACTATAGGTCCTGACCCAATAATTAAAATACATTTCAGTTCATCTCTTTTTGGCATAGTGTGTTTTTTTGGTATAAGTGTATTTCTAAAAAAAAATCAAAAAAAAAGGTGTTACTTAATAAAAAGTAACACCTATATATTTTGAAAAATCAATCATTATTTTTTGTGTCTCAGTTCTGAAGATACAGATAATTTTTTTCTTCCTTTTGCTCTTCTTCTAGCAAGGACTTTTCTACCGTTAGCAGAAGCCATACGTTCTCTAAAGCCGTGTTTGTTCTTTCTTTTTCTTTTGGATGGCTGATATGTTCTTTTCATCGAGCGTGTTTTAAACGGATTACTTATATTAAAGCTTTTGTTAATCTGTTCCCAAAAGCTGGGCGCAAATATACAAAGACTTTTTGCTTTAGCAAGCCTATTTTAAAAAATATTTTGGATGTTTTTTTGTAGGTTTGCAACAGTAAACATTCCAGCCAATTAAAGGGGTATAAATACCCTGGTGTCATTTATAAAACTATCAAATAATTATACAAAATACAACATGTTTCATAAAATTTTCAAACTGATCATTGCCGCTGCCATTAACGCTTTTGCCATTTACCAATTTATTGAGGGTAATATTGGTAATGGTATTAGCTTGGTGTTACTCTCTACAGTTTTTATCTTTCTGTATTACAGAAACGAAATGATTCTTTTGGCTTTCTTAAAAATGAGAAAGCAAGATTTGGCTGGAACTGCCAATTGGTTAGCTAAGATCAAAAACCCAGAAGCTGCACTGACAAAAAAACAACAGGGATACTACAACTATTTACACGGAATTATTCACTCACAAACCAACTTATCTCAAGCGGAGAAGTTTTTCAAAAAAGCTTTAAAACTGGGACTGACAATGGACTACGATGTGGCCATGGCCAAATTGAGCCTAGCTGGAATTGCCATGCAAAAAAGAAGAAAAAGAGAGGCCACTACCCTACTTCAAGAAGCTAAGAAATTAGACAAACAAAACATGCTGGCTGAGCAAATTAAAATGATGTCCCAACAGCTCAAAAAAATATAAGGCTTCAAGACGTAGTATTAGTCAAAAAATATTGCTTTTTAATCAGTTGATTAATCTATTTCCAATGGAATCTTTATCTGATATTTTTTTCGGGACCTATTGTTCAGATGTCCCTGTCTTAACCATGGGTTATGACGCTTTAATATCTTATAACTAATGTTTTGGGCTAGAGCAAAATCACTTAAATTTTTAATGGGCTTGTCTATAGTCACTTCTTTAGTGGGAGTCAATGTATAGTAATCAAGTTCATTGAGTTTAAATCCATAAGTAATAGGGTCACTCATGATGGTTTTTAATGCCAGTATTCTAAATACATATCTACCAGTCTCCTGGCCCAGTAATAAATCGTAATAACTGTTCGTTTGTTGCTTTTCTAATTGTCTAGAAATACCTCTATTTCCTGCATTGTATGCTGCTGCTGCTAAAGTCCAAGATCCAAATTTCTCTTTGGATTTTAAAAGATATTCACAAGCTACCGCTGTAGCTTTCTCCACGTGATATCTTTCATCTACATTCTTATTAACTTCTAATTTATAATCTTTTGCGGTACCTTTCATCAGCTGCCAAAACCCAGCAGCACCAGCTGGAGAACGCAGTGGCTCTAGACCACTTTCCGCTACAGCCAAATATAAAAAATCCTCTGGCACACCATAAGCCTTTAAAATGGGCCTCATAATAGGGAAATATTTTTGAGATCGCTTCATGAGGAGCATCGCATTAGACTGCCAGTAGGTGTTCACAAGAAACTCTCTATCTACCCTTTCTAACACTTCTTGTTCGTTCAATGGAACAGGTTCTCCAGCAAAACTCAAGTCACTGGGAATAGGAAGCGAAGTAACCAAAGCTTTTAGATGATTGGTGCTTTTAGTTAGGGGTGAACTGTTCAAGGAATTGCTATTGTCAGTAGATGTAACAGCAAAAACTAAAGTAAAAATAATGACAATTGCCCCTACAATTTGAAGTGCTTTCTTAAATAGATCCATAGAGAAATTTATACTACAATTTAACAAATTGGATTAGTCTTTCAAAATATCAGGAAGGTTTTCGTTAAACCATTTGTACTTAAAAATGATCATAGAGTGCGTTCCTCTAGGAATTGAAATATAATCTTTAATATAATTCACAGGAAAAACGTTGTCTAATTCGCCTTGAATATGAATAGTGTTTGGCATAGCCTCTGCTTGTTCCCAATTGACAATTTGATCAATAGACCAATCTATGTAATAAGGGTCTCTTACACTGAGGTATTTCTCATATAAATGAATGCGCTTTTGCATAAAATCTCCCAAAGCAAACTTTGCCACCAATTCCATATTGGTAACCAACTGCGTAGGAAGGAGTTTATGAATGTTAGTATGCTTAGCAAAAAGCATTCTTTTGGGCAACTCTCGAGTAGATTTTACGCTTGAAATCACAATAATTTTTCTCACCGCTATAATCTTAGCAATTTCCTGCACTAAAATTCCTCCAAAAGAGACCCCCACCAAAACAGGACTTTTACAACGAATTCTTTGGGCAATTCGACTCGCATAAGATTGAAGCGATTCGTTTTTGTGAGGAAGTTCCCAAGACAAGTAATGAATGTCAAAAACAGCAGCATCTAATTGTATGTTTTCAAAAATCTTAGGATTTGCCGCCATACCAGGCATGAAATAAACAGGTATTTTTTCTGAACTCATCAATGAATCATCGGGTATAAAATTCACATCTAACACTGGCTAGACTACCTCAAATTTAGGTAATTAGCTTTTTTTTGCTTACTTTTGCAAAGTTAATTTTATGCTAAATACCTCAATATTTTTAGTGCGAGATTTTTAACTGTAAAACACCTACCCATACATGAGCAAAATAACCATCACCAACAATAGTTTTCTAAGACAATATGAAGCTACTGTAGCGTCGGCTTTGGCTAAAATCGAATATGCTGCTCAGGAGCGAAAAATATTTTTGACCAAGCTTATTATACCCGCTGAGATAACAGAACCAGGTTTTAAAGAAGCTTTCATTATTGCTGTTTTGGAGGATATTAAAGAACAAGAATTAAGGGTGGTACCAACAAGTCCAGAAATTGCTAGTTTTGTCAGGAAAAACAGAAGGTACAAGGAAATGCTGCCAGTGGGGATTAGAATCTAATATAACTTAGAATCTAATATAACGGAGCAGTATTAAACTCCATTTACAAGATTGGCTAATACCCCCTTTAAAGGAATGACGATAAATGGGTGATTTTAATTATTTTCCACATAGTCAAAACGAACCAATCCATCTTGATCTATATCCCTCAGTCTTACCTCTGCCACGGTATTGACCAAAGAAGGGTCCCAAGGAGTTTTTACTTTGACATAGTTTTCAGTAAATCCATGAATGTATCCTTTTTTGTTCTCTCCTTCAAATAAAACAGTCCTTTTAGTATCTATTTGAGATTCATAAAAAGCCCTTCTCAATTTTACAGATAAACCCCTAAGCATTTTTGAACGCTTATTTCGAACAGCTAAAGGCACCACTTCACTCATGCTTGCCGCCTCTGTACGGTCTCTTTCTGAATAAGTAAAAACGTGTAAATAAGACACCGCCAACTCATTCAAAAACTCATAAGTTTCTAAAAAATCTTGTTCCGTTTCACCGGGAAAACCAACAATAACATCTACCCCTATACAGGCATGGGGCAATTTTTTTTGTATGGTCGCTATCCTATCACGATACAAAGAAGTTAAATACCTGCGTTTCATTTTTTTTAACACCTTATCAGAGCCACTCTGAAGTGGAATATGAAAGTGTGGTACAAAAACCTCACTTTTAGACACCAATTCTATCGTTTCATTTTTCAGCAAATTGGGTTCTATGGAAGAAATCCTCAATCGAGATATACCTGGAACTTCCTCAAGAGATTGAACCAAATCAAAAAAAGTATGCTGGTGTTTTTTATTCCCAAATTCTCCTTTACCGTAATCTCCAATGTTAACACCGGTTAAGACAATTTCTTTAATGCCCTTTGAAGCAATTTCTTGGGCATTCTTAAGAACGTTTTCCAAAGTGTCACTTCTAGAGATCCCTCTGGCTAATGGAATGGTACAATAAGTACATTTATAATCACAACCATCTTGAACTTTTAAAAAGGCTCTAGTGCGTTCCCCTATAGCATAACCGCCTACATAGAAATCTGCTTCTTCTATTTCACAGGCATGCACCGTTCCCACTTCTTGTTTGGTGAGGTCGTTTAGGTATGCGGTGAGATTAAACTTTTCTGTGGCACCAAGTACTAAGTCTACTCCATCTACTGCTGCTAAAGCTTCTGGCTTTAGTTG
>CAKZOR010000143.1 GCA_937136755.1 uncultured Flavobacteriaceae bacterium
CGCTCTGAAACAATTGCTGTTGCGGGGCAAGACTCAATAAATATCCAATTAACTCCTGACAACCAGCTGGAGGAAATTGTCGTTTCCGGTGTTGCTGGAGCTACCTCAAGAAAGAAATTATCTGTAAGTGTTGCCAGTTTGAGCGCTGAGGATATCGAAGCTGTACCTGCTAGTTCTGCTGCGGGGGCACTTTTAGGAAAAGTTTCTGGGGTATCTATTACTAATCTTGGGCGTCCTGGAGGTGGATCTACAATTATCTTACGAGGTGCTGCCAATCTTTATGGTTCTCAAGAGCCGTTAGTAATTCTGGACGGTGTATTCGTCGAAGGAGGATTAGCAGATATCAATGTGGACGATATTGCTTCCTTTGAAATCGTTAAAGGTGCATCGGCATCTTCCCTATACGGTTCTCGTGCGGGGAATGGGGTAATTGTAATTACGACTAAAAGAGGTAGAGATGCCGGAAACTCTATTAATGTTTCTGTGAAAACAGGTACTAACTTCCAAGGTGTTGGAAGGTATGAGACTATTAAATCTCCAGAAGAGTATATTGGAATTAACTGGCAAGCGACACGTCAAAGAGGTTTAATTGAAAATGACGGAGACAACGCTGCTGCTGTTGCTTACGCTAATGCTAACTTATTTGAAAACCCAGGGAATGCAGATGTTTCTGATATTTCTCCTGTATACAATATGTGGAATGTATCTGGTTCTGATGCTCAAGGAGTGTCTGAATTAATTGACCCAGCTACCGGAATGGTGAGACCTGGAGTGACTAGAAGATACAATCCAGAATTATGGGAAGATTTTGCTTTTCAAAACTCTAACAGAACAGAGGCAAACCTAACCATCTCTAACTTTAGTGAAAATTCTTCACTATATACCTCTGTAGGTTTCATAGACGACATAGGATACGCTTCAAACACAGACTACAAAAGGTTAAATGCTCGTGTAGCGGCTACCAACAGTTTTGGAGATTTTGTAGATATGAACACTTCTTTGAACTACACTCAGAGTGAGACTAACAACAATGGTACGGGTTCTTCTTCTTCTTCACAATTCTGGTGGATAGACAACCTACCGACTATTTACCCATTGTTTACAAGAGATGCTGCTGGTCAAAAAATAGAAGACCCAATCTACGGAGGGTTTTTATTTGACTACGGTTTAGAAGACGGTCGTGGATTTGGTTTTGCTACTAATGGGGTGGCAGATTCTCAGATCAATATCAGTAATAGTAAAGCCAACTCGGTGAACTTCAATAACGATACTAAAATTACTTTAGCAGAAGGATTGAAATTTGAAAACAACTTTGCTTACCAGTACTTCATGAATGATTTTACTTCTTTAAACGAGCCATTTTATTCTCCGGCTAAAGGAGATGGTGGTAGAATTAACAGGAGCCGTGGAGAAACTAAAAATTACACGATTAGAACTGGATTAAGATATAACAAGTCTTTTAATGACTTTAATCTTTCTGCTTTTGTTTCTCACGTAGCTACGGCTTATGAGTACAACTACTTAGAAGCAGAGCGTTCTAAGTTAGTAACGCCTTTTGGGACAGATATTGCTAATGGTGTCATTAACAACCCATCTGACGGATACACGGATAATGAAAGAACAGAATCTTACATTGCTAATGTAACCACAGATTTTGCTAACAAATACTTCTTAAATGCTACCTTTAACAGAGATGCTTCTTCAAGATTCCTAAACAACAAATGGGGTAACTTCTACTCTGTTGGTGCTGCATGGGTATTGACCCAAGAAGACTTTATGTCTGGTGTAGACTTTGTAGACTTCTTAAAGTTCAAAGCTTCCTACGGGGTTTTAGGTAATTCTGGAGGAGTAGGATACTACCCTGGATACAACCTTTATTCAGTAAACAACTTGAATGACAATATTTCTTTAGCATTTGCAACCAAAGGAAATGCAGACCTTACCTGGGAGAGTTCAAACCAATTTAACCTTGGATTTGAATTTGAATTGGGTGGTTTTGTAGAAGGTTCTATTGAAGCTTATTCTAAGAATACCACTGACATGTTCTTTGACAGACGTGTGGGTCCATCTGTAGGTTACGCTTTAATCAAAGTGAACGACGGTGAGCTATTAAACGCAGGTCTTGAATTTGATCTAGACTTTAGTGTAGTAAAGAATGAGAAATTCTCATTAAACATTGCCGTAAATGGAGAGAGCTTTAGAAACGAGTTATTGGCCATGCCTATTGACCCAGCTACTGGAGAACAGCAGAAGTTAGACCAAGATGGTAGTTTTGCTAGAACTGTAGGTCGTTCCTTATACGACTGGTATATGCCAGTATATGCAGGTGTTAATGCGGCAACTGGAGCAGCTCAGTGGGAGCGTAACTTTGACGACAAAAACAGCAACGGTACTTTTGACGACGGAGACGCAACTATTACTTCTTTAACCTCTTACCTCAATGACAATCCATCTGCCAACGTTGCACAAGACCTTACAGAGGTGTATGCTGAGGCTACAGATAAGTTCATTGACAAAACAGCGATTCCAGACCTTAGAGGTGCCCTTAGATTAAACGCTCAATTTGGTGATTTTTCTTTAAGCACCCTATTGAACTACCAAATTGGTGGTTGGGCCTATGACTCTGCTTATGCGAGTTTAATGGATAATGACTACAATGGAACAAATAACTTCCATGTAGACATTAGAGACCGTTGGCAAGCACCTGGAGATGTAACTAACATTCCAAGGCAAGATGCACGTTACCAAATTCAGCAAAATGCTACTTCTACTAGATTCTTAACAAAATCTGATTATATAGCATTAAACAACATTAGAATCGGATACAGTGTACCTAAATCTTTTGCCTCTAAAATTGGGCTTAAAAAAGCAGATGTATTTGTTACCGGAGACAACTTGTGGTTAATGTCTGAAAGACAAGGATTCAATCCTTCTACTGCAATTACAGGAGGAACAAGTATCTACCGTTACAACCCATTATCTACCATTGTGTTAGGTGTTAACTTAAACTTATAATGATCATGAAAACATTCAAAAAAATAGCATTAGCAGGAGTCTTTGTTTCACTAATCGCATGTGAAAAAGACTTTTTAGAGACATTCCCAACAGATGTGTTGTCTCAGGAGCAAGTGACAGAGGCCGCTCAGGTAAATCCTGACGTTTCCAAAGCAACGCTTTTAGGGATTTATGAGAACTTGTACCGTAGAGGTAGTGGGGGAACTTCTTCTCAGGAAGATTTTGGAATCACAACCCAGTACATTCAGTTGGATATGTTGTCTGCAGATATGGCACATTTAGGGAAGAGTTATAACCGCCAGACGGCCATCTCGGAACTAACCGCTACTCAAGATCCAGACAACGCCTACAACTACAGGCCTTGGAGGTTCTTATACAGAATTATTAATCTGTCTAACTTAGTGATTGACGGTGCTGGTGGTAATGATGTAGTACCAGACTCTCAATCTGCTAGACACACTTTGGGTCAGGCAAAAGCACTCAGAGGGTATGCTTATTTCTTCTTAGCCCATGTATTTGTAAACGATATTACAGATATGGGTAAAGCAGTATTGCCTATTTACAAAAGTGCAGAAGACTTAGACCAACCAAAGAGTTCTTTACAAGAGGTATTTGACCTTGTAGTCAGTGATTTAACAGACGCGGAGACTTTGTTAGAAGGATTTGTAAGACAGGACAAAATTGAATTGAACCAAATTGCTCAAACGGGTGCGCTTGGTATTGTCAACGCGCTGCATGAAATTCCGTAC
>CAKZOR010000144.1 GCA_937136755.1 uncultured Flavobacteriaceae bacterium
TCTATTCCATGGTATTTTTTGTCTAATACGAAGGGTGTATCTAAAGGTGTGTGACCTATTTGTATTGGTTTCCTAAAGTCATAAGTGCTTCCAGGTGTAGGAATTAATTTGCCAGTAGGAAGTAGGTTGGCATTTGTCTCCAGATAAGAATGGGCTTTAATACACAGTTCATATTCAGAAAGATCTCTAGCACTGTCTAATCTAAAATAACTATGGTTACTCAAATTAAACACTTGTGGTATACTGCTTGTACTGTGGTATGTAATTCTCAGTTCACTGTTCACTAGGGAATAAGTGACATAAGTTTTGATAGATGCACTTTCATGAGATTTTAAGTAAACATCTGTCTCACTTTTTACATTCAGATGATTTTTTTTATTCTCAAGAGCCTCATGTTTAGTCCCTACTATTTGGGTATAGGATAAGCAAATGGACGCTGCTGGCCCGCTTTGAATGTTTTCTATGGTCCAAAACTGCTTGGCATAGGATTGATCTCCTCCGTGTAATAAAACATGGGACGCTTTAGTAGCTTGAGACGTTTTAAGGATTTTGTCTTTTTGAATTCTACCAGCAAAAGGACCTAAGCATGCGCCTAAAAACCAAGCGTCATTGAGATAATCCTCTGGATTTTTTAAGCCAACAACTAAGTCTTGATCTGCTCCATGGTTTATTTTTAAACGAAGTCTTTTAATAATCGCGCCATAATTGAGTACTTCCATTTTTAGAAAGTCATTCTCTAAATGGTATACCTCCATAGTTGTTTGCTGAGCACTCATTGATTAGTGAGCGCTTTTGAGAAGCGCGGGAAAAGCGGCTTTAAATTTTAGTAGTCTTGGAATAGAGACCGCCCTCACATAGGGATTATTAGGATTTCTAGCCTCAAAGTCTTGATGGTAGTCTTCTGCTTTATAAAATGTAGTAAATGGGCTGACTTGAGTGATAATAGGGTTTTTAAAGGTGTTTTTTTTATTCAAAACCGCTATATGGGCCTCAATGGCTGCTTTTTCACTAGTCGTTTTATAAAAAGCGATAGATCTGTATTGCGTGCCTCTGTCAGGCCCTTGCCTGTTGAGGGTAGTGGGATCGTGTGATCCAAAAAATATCTTCACTAAGTTTTCATAGGAAACGACTGCTGGATTATAAGGAACCATTACGGCCTCTGCATGTGATGTTCTGCCTCCGGCCACTTGATTATAAGTAGGATCTTTTTCTGTTCCCCCCGCATAGCCAGAAACCACATCTCCAACACCTGCTACAGATTCAAAAATAGCTTCTACACACCAAAAACAACCACTGGCAAAATAAGCCGTTTCTGTGTAGGGATTTTGGGGGTCTTTTTCTGGTGCTTTTACGACTAAGGCAAGCGCCAAAGCACTCCATACAAAAGTGTTCGTGATAAAAGTTTTAGATAACATAGGCTGTTTTTTTGTGTAACAAGTTACAAAAAAACAGCCTATAAATACTAAGGGAACTTACTGCTTTACACCAGGCTGTGTAATGCTAAAGCCTTCTTTTTCTTTGGCTGCGTCTACCATGTCTTTTACTTCTTTTAACAAGGCTTTAGCGTCGTAAATAATACCGTCTTTAATGGTGTAATTAACGCCTCCTTTTCTAACCACTTCATTGTCTTCTGTTAAAGAAACGGCCCCAGTTCCATAAAGTACTTTTAGGTTTTGAAGCGGGTTTTCCTCTACAATCACAAAGTCTGCCAATTTACCGACTTCTACTGAACCAATTAGACGGTCCATTCCCAAAGCCTCTGCTCCGTTTAAAGTAGCAGATCTAATAATTTCTAAGGGGTGGAATCCTGCTTCTCTCAATAACTCTAATTCCCTCACATATGCAAAGCCGTACAACTGATATATAAATCCTGAGTCTGATCCTGTAGTGACCCTACCACCTCGGTTTTTATACTCGTTAATAAAAGTCATCCAAAGGGTGTAATTTCTTTTCCAAGTCACCTCTTGTTCTGTGCCCCAATTGTGCCAGTAAGAACCGTGAGATATTTTACTGGGTTCATAAAATTTCCATAGGGAGGGTAGGGTGTAATCTTCATGCCATTCAGCCCTTCTAGCTCTTTGAAGGTCTCTATTGGCTTCGTAGATATTAAAGGTTGGGTCCATGGTAAAGTCTAGTGCAATAAGTTCATTCATTACACTGTTCCAGTGCTCTGAATAAGGCTCAGCTGCTTGTTCCCAAAGTTCACCAGCACCCTCAAAGCGGTGTTGCTCATTCTGATAGTTGTAATCCAAAGGATAATTTTGAACGGTTCTATCTGTAAACAAGGCTTCTGGTAAACCATACCAATGTTCCATACTAGTGAGCCCTGCTCTGGCAGAATGTAAAACATTCCAGCGGGCTACGTCCATTTGTGCATGGTGACAGGCAGATCCCAATCCCAATCTTTTATTTTCTTCAAGGGCCGCTTGCATAATTTCTGGAGACGCACCGAAGAACTTAATTCCGTCTGCACCAGCTTTAGCATTGTCTCTAACCCATTCAACCGCTTGTTCTGCAGAAGAAATTTCATTCTTACTGCCCTGACCAAAGCCAGTATAGGCAAAAAGCCTTGGCGCCACAATACTGTTCTTTTCTGATTTTCTTTTTAGATCTAAAGTGAAGTCTAAGCCTCTTCCAGAGGGCTCTCTTACGGTGGTCACCCCATGGGCCATCCAGAGTCTAAATACATAATCAGGGTCAGCGCCTTGTGCACGCCCGCCAATATGACCATGCATGTCTATAAAACCAGGCATTAAATACATGCCGCTGGCATCTAATTCTTTACCTCCAGGTTTTAAAACGGGCCTACTTTTTTCTGAAATGGCCACCCCAGGGTAACCCACAACAGCTACTTTAGTAATTTTATTCCCTTCTACTACAATGTCAATAGGGCCTCTTGGAGGTGCGCCGTTTCCATTGATTAAAGTAACGCCCCTGATAATTAATTGTTTATGAGGGCCATCTCCTGCCGCAGATTGTCCAAATCCAGTGGTAAGACTAAAGAGTGCTAGGAGTAAAAGTAGTGGTTTTTTCATGTTTGGTTTTTTTTGGTTGATTTTATGGTGGTTGGTTTTTTGGTGTTTATTGATTTGATGATTAATTAAAGTGAATTACTTTGTAATCACCCAGCTTCCTTCTTTAAGAAGTGATTCTGCTTGTTTGTATTTAAGTGTTTTTTGTTCCCCACTCATCACGTTTTGAATGGTTACTTTGTCATTTCTACCAATTTTCGCTTCTGTTCTTACTATGGTTTCAGTCACTGTGGGTCTGCTGGTTTGATTTTGACTTGCGGCCCTACTTTGCGCGGCCATTTCATCTACATTGGGAATTTCTTCTTTTGTGGTTTGTAGGTTTTCTTTTGCCCTGCGTTGTTGTCTGGCTTCTTGAATTTGGCCAGGGTTTTCAGAAGGAAGTTCTCCTTTAAACAAGAAAGATACAATATCTTTATTCACTCTTTCCAGCATGCCTTTGAACAACTCAAAAGCTTCAAACTTATAGATCAATAGAGGATCTTTTTGTTCGTGAACGGCCAATTGAACAGATTGTTTAAGCTCGTCCATTTTTCTTAAATGTGTTTTCCAAGCCTCATCTACCATCGCCAAAGTAATGTTTTTTTCAAAATCTGTAATCAGCTGCTTTCCTTTGCTTTCATAAGCTTTGGTAAGATCTGTGACAACATTTAAGGTTTTTATCCCATCTGTGAATGGCACTACAATTCGCTCAAATTTATTCGTTGGGTCTTCGTAAACATTTTTAATCACTTCAAAAGCAGTTTCACTACTTCTGACCATTTTACCCTGATAGTGATCTAAAACGGCTTTATATGTTTTTCTAGTGAGGGTATTAGGGGCTTCTTTTAAGAATTCCTCCTCAGAGAAAGGAGCAGTCATTCCAAAGTACTTAATGAGTTCAAACTCAAAGTTTTTAAAATCGCTAGCAGCCTTATTGTCTCCTGTAATAATTTCACAGGTGTCAAATATCATATTGGCAATGTCTAATTTTAAACGTTCTCCTTGTAAAGCGTGTCTTCTTCTCTTATAAACTACTTCTCTTTGGGCATTCATAACGTCGTCATATTCCAAAAGACGTTTACGAACTCCAAAATTGTTTTCCTCTACTTTTTTCTGAGCCCTTTCAATAGATTTCGTCATCATGGAGTGTTGGATCACTTCTCCGTCTTCTAAGCCCATTCTATCCATGAGTTTAGCGACCCTATCTGAGCCAAAAAGGCGCATTAAATTGTCTTCAAGAGACACATAGAATTGAGAACTTCCTGGATCTCCTTGTCTTCCAGATCTACCGCGTAACTGTCTGTCTACCCTTCTGGAATCGTGTCTTTCTGTTCCAATTATGGCTAAACCTCCAGCCGCTTTTATGGTTTCAGATAATTTAATATCTGTTCCCCTTCCAGCCATGTTAGTCGCAATGGTTACCACTCCTGCGTTACCTGCTTCTGCAACAATATCTGCCTCTTTTTTATGCAATTTGGCGTTCAGTACATTGTGCGGAACTTTTCTAATCCCTAACATTTTTGAAAGTAATTCAGAAATTTCTACTGAGGTTGTACCAATGAGTATAGGTCTTCCTGCTGCAGATAATTTGGTTACTTCTTCTATAATGGCATTGTATTTTTCTCTTTTGGTTTTGTAAATCAGGTCATCTTTGTCTGCCCTTGCAATAGGTCTATTGGTTGGGATTTCCATGACGTCTAATTTATAAATCTCCCAGAATTCTCCTGCTTCTGTAATGGCCGTTCCAGTCATACCCGCTAACTTCTTGTACATTCTAAAGTAGTTCTGCAGGGTTACGGTAGCAAATGTTTGGGTGAGTGCTTCAATTTTTACATTTTCCTTGGCTTCAATGGCTTGGTGAAGACCATCTGAATACCTTCTTCCATCCATGATTCTTCCTGTCTGCTCATCTACAATCATGACCTTGTTGTCCATCACTACATATTCCACATCTTTCTCAAATAAGGTATATGCTTTGAGCAACTGGTTAAGGGTATGAATGCGTTCACTCTTCACTGAGAAGTCCTTGAATAATTGGTCTTTCTCTGCTGCTTCTTCTTCTACATCTAGGCCTTTATTTTCAATTTCAGCAATGGCAGAACCAATATCTGGTAAAACAAAAAAATCACGATCTCCTTCTGTAGATAGGTAAGAAACGCCCTTTTCAGTAAGGTCTATCTGATTCGTTTTTTCTTCAATTACAAACCACAACTCTGCATCTACCTCTGGCATTTGCTTGTTGTTGTCTTGCATATAGAAATTTTCCGTTTTTTGAAGCAGTTGTTTCACGCCCTCTTCACTCAAGAACTTTATAAGGGCTTTGTTTTTAGGCAAACCTCTGTGTACCCTAAGCAATTGAAAACCACCTTCTTTTTCATCTCCAGCAGCGATTAGTTTTTTTGCTTCAGATAAAACACCCGTGAGGTATTGTCTTTGCATGCTGACCAATTCGTTTACCCTTGGTTTTAATTCAGTGAATTCATGCCTGTCACCTTCGGGAACGGGTCCTGATATAATAAGGGGTGTTCGGGCATCGTCCACAAGGACAGAATCTACCTCATCTACAATGGCAAAGTTAGGGGCTCTTTGAACCAAATCACTTGGACTGTGCGCCATATTGTCACGTAGGTAGTCAAAGCCAAATTCGTTATTGGTTCCGTAGGTAATGTCTGCTTCATAGGCTGCCCTTCTGCCGGGAGAATTTGGCTGATGATGGTCTATACAATCAATCGTCATGCCATGAAATTCAAATAAGGGGGCCATCCAGGCACTATCCCTTTTGGCCAGGTAGTCATTCACCGTCACTAGGTGTACCCCATTTCCGGTTAGGGCATTGAGATATACGGGTAAGGTGGCCACCAACGTTTTTCCTTCTCCTGTTTGCATCTCAGCAATTTTCCCTTGATGTAGCGCAATCCCACCAATGAGTTGGACAGGGTAGTGGACCATGTCCCACTTTACTTTTTTCCCAGCTGCGTCCCAGCTAGTACTCCAAATTGCCTTATCTTCTTGAATGTTAACATAGTCTTTTTCTGCGGCAGCCCTTCGGTCTGCCGCCGATGCGGTTACTTCAATCTCCTCTGCCTCCGTAAAACGCTTTGCGGTTTCTTTGACTACGGCAAAAGCTTCAGGTAAAATCTCTTCTAATACTTTTTCAGTTAGGCTGTATTGGGTTTCTTTGAGTTGGTCAATCTTATTGTAGACCTCTTCATTTTTGTCAATGTCAGTCTCGTTTAGCGCTTCTTGCTTTAGTGATTCAATTTCATCTTGAATGTTTGCAGTAGCTTCCTGAAGTTGTTTTTTAAAATAATGGGTTTTCTCTCTCAATGCGTCATGAGATAGTTTTTCCATTTCTTTTTCAAAGGCATTAATCTTATCTATCAGGGGTTGTAGGGCTTTTACATCTTTCTTTGCTTTGTCTCCTACAAATACTTTAAGTACGTTGTTTATAAAACTCATATGTTTGGTTCTCTGCGTATTTTACGGCAATTGGTAATAGTCTGTGTTTCTAGGCATTTAATTTACAAAATTCATGCCGTGGTCTTTATTGTCATGTTTTGTGACACAACCCTTCAAAAATAAGCAAAAAAAAAGCCTCCAAGGAGACTTTTTTAGGGAAATCTAAGTAGTATAGATTTCTATAATTTTAATACTCATCCTCGTTCCAGAGGTAGTCTTCATCTGTAGGATAGTCTGGCCATATTTCTTCAATAGACTCGTATATTTCGCCTCCTTCTTCTTCCATAGATTGTAAATTCTCAACTACTTCTAAAGGAGCTCCTGTTCTAATAGCGTAATCAATTAATTCGTCTTTTGAAGCCGGCCACGGCGCGTCACTCAAATATGAAGCTAATTCTAATGTCCAATACATGGGGTTCTATTTTAGATTTTTGCAAAAGTAATTTTTAAACTAGAATACACAAGTTATTTTAAGTTTAAATTTTAAATTATTAAAAAAATACTAGGACGGCATCCATTTAACTTCTTCAATACCTCCATTTTTGGCTGCATACCTGCTGAGAACAAATAAATAATCCGACAGCCTATTAATGTATTCAAGAATAGTAATATCTATGGGTTGCACCATATGAAGTGACACAAGAAGTCTTTCTGCCCTTCTACTTACTGTTCTTGCCAAATGACAATAAGACACATAAGTGCTCCCTCCTGGAAGGATAAAGTTTGTGAGTGGTTCTAAAGTAAGTTCCATTTGATCTATGGCTAACTCTAAGTCTTCTGTATGTTTTGTGGGAATGGCAGTGGGTTTTTCTCCTTCTTTCGTAGGATTTGCCAAGATGGCACCAATCTCAAATAAATGTTGCTGTATTTCGAGTATTAAGGGTTTCTGACTGGCCACTACAGCGCCTTCTCTGAGTAGTCCTAACCACGCATTTAATTCGTCTAAAGAGCCATATGAATCCAAGTGAAGGTCATTTTTAAGCACTCTTTTTCCGTTGAATAAGCTAGTCATTCCCCTGTCTCCCGTTTTGGTATAAATTTTCATAGCGTTTACCAGTTTTGGGTTGGAACATTATTTGTTTGACGTTGGATTATCTCCATGAATTTTTAAACAAAATAAAATGTTCTTTTTCTTGATCTTTTTTTGTAAAAATAAGCCCAAAACTCCAGCAATCAATACTTATTTGTATTTTTTTATCTAAAACCAGTTTTTTCCACAACTCCTTTTGTTTGCAATTAGTGTGTATCTCTTCAACAAAATATCCTGTAATGTCTTTGCTAGCAGGTGAAGCCCCTATAATTGTGGTATCTGATGTGGGACTTACAAATGAAACCTTTTTTTTTTCAAGATAAGCTTGAATAGCTTGATTATAAGCTTTTGTTTTTGAGTTTTTTGGTACTTTATAGATGCATTCTGTCAATAATTCATAGACAAATGGGGAGTGAACACTGTGTTGGTCTCTAGACCTCCATAGGTATTTTAAATAAGACACATATGCTCCCATCTTATTTGACACTAGTCTTCAATTTTTGCAGCTAATTCAAACCATCGCATTGTTTTTAGCTCTATTATTTCAATAACTTCCTGTAGCATTTTAGACCTTTCTTCTATGGTCTCAATGGAAAGACCTTCTTCAAAAAAACTTTGCTCCAGTACTAGCTTGTCTTTCTCTAGACTTCTTATTTTAGATTCAAGCTGTTGGTATTCTTTTTGTTCGTTAAAAGATATTTTTTGTTTTTGAACATCTTTTGAAGCTTGCTGTTGAATATTTTTAGGTTTTATGGGCTCTTGCTCTTGATCCTGGCTGTCTTCATATGCCCTGAAATCAGAGTAGTTTCCTGGGAAATCTTCAATATATCCTTCCCCTCTAAAGACAAATAAATGGTCTACAATTTTATCCATGAAATAGCGGTCATGAGATACGACCAGTAAGCATCCGGGATAATCTAATAAAAATGACTCCAGTACATTTAAAGTGACTATATCTAAGTCATTGGTGGGTTCATCTAATATCAGGAAGTTTGGGTTCTGTATGAGCACAGTACATAAATAGAGTCTTTTTCTTTCCCCTCCGCTGAGCTTTTCTACAAAATCATATTGTTTTTTTCGATCGAATAAAAAGCGTTCCAATAGTTGTTGTGCTGAAATTTGCCGCCCCTTTTTTAAGGGGATATAATCGCCAAAATCACGAATGACATCGATCACTTTTTGACCAGATTTTGACGGGATCCCAGCCTGGGTATAATAGCCAAACTTAATGGTGTCTCCAACGACAATCTTCCCAGCATCTGGGCTTTCTTTTCCCGTAAGAATATTGAGAAAGGTAGATTTTCCCGTTCCATTTTTTCCAATAATTCCTATGCGCTCCCCCCTGAGAAAATTATAATCAAAACCGTCTAAGATAGATTTGTCTCCAAAAGATTTAAATAGTTTGTGACATTCTAAAATTTTTGTCCCCATCCTTTCCATGTCAATTTCAAGTTGAATTTCATGGTCCTGTCTCCTTTGGTGGGCGCGTTCTTTTATTTGTGCAAAGTCGTCTATCCTAGATTTTGATTTTGTGGTTCTAGCCTTTGGCTGACGACGCATCCAATCTAGTTCTTTTTTAAAAAGTCTCTTTGATTTGTGCTGTTCTACTTGTTCTTGTGATAATCTGGCCTCTTTTTTTTCTAAATAATAGGCGTAATTACCTTTGTAGGTATGAAGTTGCCCTTGATCTAATTCCACGATTTCGTTACAAACCCTTTCTAAAAAATAACGGTCGTGTGTTACCATGAAAAGCGTGATGTTTTCTTTGGCAAAATAGACTTCCAACCACTCGATCATTTCCAGATCTAAATGGTTTGTGGGCTCATCTAAAATAATTAGATCTGGTTTGTTGAGTAGTGCATTGGCTAAAGCAACTCGTTTTTTTTGTCCCCCAGATAAGGCAGACACTTTGAGTTGAAGATTGTCTAGTTTTAGTTTGGAAAGTATTTGTTGGTATTGGGTTTCAAAGTCCCAAGCGTCATGCCTATCCATGGCGTCAAAGGCTTTTTGGTACCCATCTGTGTTGTCCATGTCTAAAAGTGCCTTCTCGTAATTGGCTATGACTTTTAAGACCTCATTGTCTGAGGCTAGTATACATTCTTCAATGGTGCTGTCTTCTGCGAGTATAGGTTCTTGAGCTAAAAAAGACACCTTGGTGTCTTTTCGGTAATTAACCATGCCCTGGTCTGGCTGATCTAATCCAGATAGAATATTTAAAATAGCTGTTTTTCCACTCCCATTCTTGGCTATTAAAGCAATTTTTTGATCTTTATTGACCCCAAAAGACAATTGCTCAAACAAGACTAGTTCCCCATAGGATTTACTAATATTTTCAACACTTAAAAGGTTCATATAACTGCGCTATTTTGAAGGATTCAATTGAAACGCCAAAGGTACGCTTCTCATCCATAAAGCCCCTATGATTGGGAAAAATAAGGGATCGAATTTTTGTATTCCAATCCAGTGAACGAATGGGGTTGCACTAAGAGACAAAACAAATATTAAAGCAATATAAGACTCCGCTTTTGTGGCCTTCCTTAATCTGGTTTTAATTTTTACCCAAATCATTAAAAAGGCCCATGGAGAAACCCATAATAAGTTAAAATTGTTCACAGTAGGGTGGTGGTTGGTCAGAAACCACAAAAAAAGTAGCAGCAGACTCCCCAAAGCACTCAATCCAAATAATAATAAATCAAACCCCCATAATTTTACCCCTGTAAAATACGCTACGGTCCCTATAATTAGGCTAAGGATTAGCACTAAAAAACTCAGGAAAGCCGGTGTGTTGTACAATTTCTCTTGAACTTTTTTTGTAGGTTTTGATTCGTAAGACATACGATCATTTTCTTCAAGATCTTCACCATAAATGGTCATTGTCTTGAGAGATTCAGAGAGATAGTTTGGTAGGAATTGGTATTCTCTTGGCGTGACTATTTGATCTACTTTGCTGCCTAGTGCAAGATTAATGCCAAACAAAGCCCAACTGTTTGCGGCCAAGTTTTCTGCGAGAAGATCTCTAAAAGTTTTATGTTCGTTAACCCTTTGGTTTATTTGTACGCCACTAATCAATTCCTTGTCCTCTAGGAGATCTCTGATTTTTGTGGCACAATTGTTATAGAAAAAGTCATATGAATAATCTCTATTTTCTGGACGGTAGTTTTTTTCTAAAAAATTAAATAAACGGTCCCTATTGGTTTTATCTAATCGAAGTACTTGCTCTTTCACGCCCCTGTTTTCCATTTCATATTCAAATAAGAAATCGCTAAAATATTGTCTTCCCAGGGTGTAAGTAAGGTTTCCTTTAATGAAGTTTGTATAGAAATTTGGTGCGTAAAAATCGAAAATCCCATAATTGTAAATAATGTCTAATTGCATCATGGGGTCTTGGACCCTTATAGCTGAGTGTCCAAAGGAGGCATACAGATCTGTACCAGGTTCACAGGTCAATACGCTTATAGAAGCATATTCACTTAATTTGAAATCTTGAGCTTGCGTGAGGTTTCCAAAGAAAATAAAAACAAGAAAGTAACAAAATAAATTGGGCTTCATGTAGGTCGTTAATATTTGTGTAAATATATACAAATCCCATTTCTCCACCAGCTTTAGTGAGATGTTGTGTTATTATTGTATTTTTGACGCGTGAAAAGCATTAAAAGTTTTATTCCAAATGCGATTACCGCATTGAATTTATTATCCGGTTTATTGGCTGTGATTGCTGTTTTAGAAAATGAAATACTTTTAGCAATGCTGTTTGTTTTTACGGGTATTGTTTTTGACTTCTTTGATGGTTTTGCAGCTCGAATATTACACGTAAAAAGTGACATGGGAAAGCAGCTAGACTCACTAGCAGATCTGGTGACTTCTGGTGTTGTTCCTGGTTTGGCTATTTATAAGATGTTAAATCCTTCTGGATTTACACTAGTAGAGGTACTCCTATTTGATCAGCTACCATTGGTGGGTTTAATCATTCCAATTGGGGCAGCTTTTCGATTGGCTTTTTTTAACATTGACACCAGACAAACAGATCATTTTATAGGTTTACCCACCCCTGCCGCAGCATTGCTGGTACTCTCCATTCCCTGTATGCTTATTTTTCCTACCTCAGATGGTTTAAAAGAAGTATTATTGTCTCCTTATTTTCTAGTGGGTTTCTCCGTTTTTATTGTAACAGTAATGAACGCGCCAATTAAGTTATTTTCTTTGAAATTTATAAATTTTAGCTGGCAAGAGAATAAATTGAGATATTTCTTTATTGTACTATCAGTGTCGCTGTTACTTAGCTTAGAGTTTGCCGGATTAGCCCTAGTTATTCTGACTTATATTTTAAGTGGCTTCTTTTATAAGAAGCTTTTTTAAAAATCGAGTTTCTTTTTTCTAAGCTCAAAATTTTGTCCTAAATACACTTTTCTGACCATTTCATCTTTGGCTAAATCTTCAGGTACACCAGCCTTTAAAATACCTCCCTCGAACATTAAATAAGACCTTTCTGTAATGGCTAAAGTCTCTTGAACGTTGTGGTCTGTAATTAATATTCCAATATTTTTATCTTTTAGTTGGGCAACAATTCTTTGAATATCTTCTACAGCTACAGGATCTACACCCGCGAAAGGTTCATCTAAAAGAATGAATTTTGGATCCGTGGCCAATGCTCTAGCAATTTCAGTTCTTCTTCTCTCTCCACCTGAAAGTAAGTCTCCCCTGTTTTTTCTAATGTGTCCCAAACTAAATTCCTCAATGAGGGACTCCATTTTCATTTCTTGCTCTTTCTTAGAGAGATTGGTCAGTTGTAATACGCTCATAATATTTTCTTCAATGCTTAGTTTTCTAAACACAGAAGCTTCTTGAGCCAAATAGCCAATACCGCTTTGAGCACGTTTGTACATAGGGTAGTTGGTAATATTTGTTTGGTCCAAATGTATGGCACCACCATTGGGTTTGATAAGGCCTACAATCATGTAGAATGAAGTGGTTTTTCCTGCTCCGTTAGGGCCTAATAAACCTACTATTTCTCCTTGGTTTACTTCTAGGGAAATACCTTTAACTACGGTGCGACCGCGGTAAGACTTCATGATGTTTGTGGCACTTAATTTCATATAAAGCTGTTTGGTGATGGTTATTTATTTTCTTCTTGAATAGCTTCCCAATATTCGTAAGCCCTTCTCAAATGAGGAATGACAATAGTTCCACCAACTAAAGTAGCTATTCCTAAGGTTTCCATAACTTCTTCATGACTGGCGCCTGTTTTTGAAGCCCCTTCTAAGTGGTATTTTACACAGTCGTCACATCGCAGTACAGCTGAGGCTACTAAACCTAAGAGCTCTTTTGTTTTTATATCTAAAGCTCCTTCTGCAAAAGCATTGGTGTCTAAATTAAAAATACGCTTGATTAACTTATTGTTGTCTGCTAAGATTTTGTCATTCATCTTAGCCCTGTAGTCATTAAACTCTTGAACTTTATTTTCCATTGTTACGCATCTTTTTTAAATCTCTTTTGATCACTATTCGAGAAATTACAATACTAATTTGGTAAAGTATCATAATGGGCACAGCAACAACTATTTGGCTGGCCACATCTGGAGGAGTAATAATAGCAGACAGTATTAGAACAACTACCAACGATATTTTACGGTATTTTTTAAGTATCTCAGGCGTCACTAAGCCCACTTTAGTTAGAAAATAAACGACTATTGGAAGCTCAAAAATCAGTCCACAGGCCAATACAGAGGCTCTTACTGTGGCTACATAGGAATTTAAATCAATATCGTTAAAAACCTCTTTACTGACGGTATAGCTTCCTAAAAAATTAATGGATAAAGGTGCTACTATATAGTATCCAAAAAGCACTCCTGAGAAAAATAAAAATGAGGCTATAAATATAAATCCTCTGGCATTTTTTCTCTCTGACTCATGAAGGCCAGGACCAATAAATTTCCATATCTCATACAGTACGTAAGGGAAGCCTACAATTAAACCTGCCCAAATAGAAGTCCATATATGCGCAGAAAATTGCCCTGCCATTTCCCTACTTTGAATTCTGAACAGCGGTTCAGAGCTGCAAAATGCGTCGCTAAAGCCTAACAATTGGGAGAGGTTGCAGAACATCTTATAGGTAGGGAAATCTGATTTCTTCGGACCGAATAAGACAGTTTCAAAAATAAAGTCTTTCATTAAAAAGGCTACAGTTCCTATAATAAGAACACCCATAGTAGCGCGTATAAGATGCCATCTGAGTTCTTCTAAATGGTCTAAAAAAGACATTTCATTTACATTCTTTTGCTTTGCCATTATACCAGTCCCTCTTGAATTAAGTTGTGTAAATGAACAATTCCAACATAATTGTTTTCATGAACCGCTAATAATTGTGTGATGTGATTTTCTTGCATGATTTTTAGTGCCTCTACCGCCATTGCATCTTGAGAAATAGTTTTAGGAGAATGACTCATAATATCTTTTGCAGTGAGCGCAGCAATATTATCGTGCTTGTTAAGCATTCTTCTAATATCTCCATCTGTTACAATACCCACAATCTTGCCCTCATCTACTACAGCCACAGCACCAAGAAGTTTCTCAGATATTTCCACAATAACCTCCTTTACTTTAGTGGTTGGAGCAACTATAGGAGTAGCATTATTTTTAACCAGATCGGAAACCCTTAGATATAATTTTTTTCCCAATGCTCCTCCAGGGTGGTATTGGGCGAAATCTTTGGATCCAAAATCTTTGAGTTCTAAAAGGCATATGGAAAGGGCGTCTCCCATGACTAGTTGGGCAGTAGTACTGGTTGTAGGTGCTAAGTTATTTGGACAAGCTTCTTTAGCTACATAGGTGTTTAGCACATAATCTGCTTGTTGGGCTAAAAATGAATCTGGATTTCCAGTAATGGCTATTAAAGGGTTTTGTCCTCGTTTTAACAATGGAACCAAAACTTTAATTTCAGGAGTGTTCCCACTTTTTGAAATGCATATTACAGTGTCTCCATTTTGGACGGTACCTAAGTCTCCGTGAATAGCATCTGCAGCGTGCATAAAAATAGCAGGTGTTCCAGTTGAATTCATTGTAGCGACTATTTTATTGGCTATAATGGCACTTTTTCCAATACCCGTTATTACCACCCGTCCATTGGATTGTAGTATGGTTTCAACAGCTTTTTCAAAAGCTTCATTTAATAGAGGTATAATGGCGTCTAATGCATCCCTTTCAATTTGAAAAGTTCTTATGGCGCTCTCTAAAATTTTTGGGGTATGATTCAACTGAAAATTATTTTTTATGGTTCTTTTGCAAAAAGAATGTATTATATTTAGAACACAAAATTACACAAAGATAGCTATATGCGGTGTTTTTACTTTAATTATTAAAAGAAAAAGACCCACCCCTAAAAATTGACGGAACAATCTTATGGAAATGAATGATTATGACTTGCGTGCTGCCCTGAAACAATACTTTGGTTTCTCGGAGTTTAAAGGACGTCAAGAAGCTGTGATTAAGAATGTATTAGCTAAGAAACATAGTTTTGTGATCATGCCTACTGGTGGGGGTAAATCAATGTGCTACCAATTGCCCGCATTGCTACAAGAGGGAACAGCCATAGTGGTATCTCCTTTAATTGCATTGATGAAAAATCAGGTAGACGCTATTAGAGGCGTTTCTGCCAATCCTGGAGTGGCTCATGTTTTAAACTCTTCTTTAACAAAGACAGAAATAAAGCAAGTAAAGAGCGATTTAACCAATGGAATTACCAAGCTTTTATATGTTGCACCAGAATCCCTGACAAAAGAAGAAAATGTGGCTTTTTTAAATACAGTTACAGTTTCATTTGTTGCAGTAGATGAGGCGCATTGTATTTCAGAGTGGGGTCATGACTTTAGGCCTGAATACAGAAACTTGCAAAGAATTATTGATAGGATTGGAGCAAATATTCCAATCATTGGCTTAACGGCAACAGCAACACCTAAAGTTCAGGAAGATATTATTAAGAATTTGGGTATCACAGATGCAACAGTTTTTAAATCATCCTTTAATAGGCCTAATCTTTTTTATGAAGTGCGACCAAAAACCCAGAACGTAGAGGCAGATATTATTCGATTTGTCAAACAACATGTGGGTAAATCAGGGATCATTTATTGCCTTAGTAGAAAGAAAGTAGAGGAATTGGCTCAGATTTTACAGGTTAATGGGGTGAGTGCAGTACCTTATCATGCTGGTTTTGACACTAAAACAAGGTCTAAATATCAGGACATGTTTCTCATGGAAGAAGTAGATGTTGTAGTGGCCACCATAGCCTTTGGGATGGGTATAGATAAGCCAGACGTGAGGTATGTAATTCACCACGATATTCCAAAGAGCATTGAAAGTTATTACCAAGAAACAGGTAGGGCTGGTAGAGATGGAGGAGAGGGGCATTGCTTGGCTTTTTACTCTTATAAAGATGTGGAGAAGTTAGAAAAGTTTATGGCGGGTAAACCGGTTGCCGAGCAAGAAATAGGCAACGCCTTGTTGCAAGAAATTGTCGGTTTTGCGGAGACTTCCATTTCTAGAAGAAAATTTATACTGCACTACTTTGGAGAAGATTTTGATGAGGTACATGGTGAAGGTGCAGACATGGACGATAATTCAAGAAACCCTAAAGAAAAAGAAGAAGCCGGAGAACAATTGGTTAAATTGTTAACTGTTGTTCAAGAAACCAAGGAGAAGTTTAAGTCTAAAGAAATTGTAAAAGTACTCATAGGAAAGGCCAATGCATTGATCAGTTCTCACAGAACAGATGAGAAGCCTTTTTTTGGAATTGGTGCTGAAAAAGACAAGAGTTATTGGATGGCATTAATACGCCAATCTTTGGTAGCCGGTTATCTCAAAAAGGAAATTGAGCAGTACGGTATTCTCAAATTAACGGACCTTGGGAAGTCTTATTTAAGCAACCCAGTTTCCTTTTTAATGACAAAAGATCATATTTATAATGCTGCGAATGATCAGGCTATTGTGAGTGCAGCTAAAGCTGCAGCTGGCGTGGCAGATGAAGCCCTTTATAAAATATTAAAGTCACTTACCGTATCTCAATCTAAGAAACTCAATGTACCTCCATATGTAATTTTTCAAGAGCCTTCTTTGCAAGACATGGCGTTAAAATATCCTTTGACTCATGGGGAACTTGTCAGTATCCATGGTGTAGGAGAGGGTAAAGCTAAAAAATATGGCGCCCCATTTTTAGAGGCTATTAATCAATACGTTACAGATAACGACATTCATAGACCCCAAGACTTAGTGGTGAAAAGTACTGGTGCCAATTCTGTTTTAAAACTCTATATCATTCAAAATATTGATAGAAAACTACCCTTAGATGACATAGCTCAAGCAAAAGGGCTCACGACAGCAGATTTAATAAAAGAAATGGAGCAAATAGTCTTTTCAGGAACTAAATTAAACCTGGGGTACTGGGTAGATGAAATTTTAGATGAAGACCAACAAGAGGAATTACAGGACTATTTTCTTCAATCCGAATCAGATGATATTGAAACAGCCAATGAGGCTTTTGATGGAGATTATGAGGAAGAGGAGCTCAGGTTGTACCGCATTAAGTTTATTAGCGAGGTGGCTAACTAGTTATTCTAAGATTAAATTATATCCTTTTATTCTAAGATTATATGATATCCTTTGTGGTAATTGTAGCGATTATCTAACTACAGGCTCGGTCACTGTGATCTCTAATTGATTGGCGTTAAAAACGGATTCTGCTCCTATAGGTAGTGTGCAATTATCTGGGACATGTCCAAAAGACAATCCATAGGCTGCGGGTATTTTTAAAGGACTTATTCTATTTTCAATGACTTCTCTAAGTGTGAAATTATTTTGATTTTTTTCGGTGTCGCAGCCAGCACAAACGCCAAAGGCAATTCCTGCTGCTGCTTTAAATGTTTTAGATCCGAGTAACTGCGTGAGCATTCTGTCTATTCGGTAGGGTTTTTCCTCTACATCTTCTATGCAAACAATACAGTCTGTGAAATCTATTTCATAGGGAGTCCCTATTAGCGCAGTAATGAGTGTTAGGCTTCCTCCAATTAATTTACCCTTGGCAATTCCAGGATAGATGGTGTATCTCTGATATTCAGAAATTGATTTATATGGATTTTCTTCTAAACTAACAGGCTTAATAGTGGTTTGCTCAGAAAGGTTCATAAGTAAATCTTGAATGCAGGACTGCGCATATTGATTTTCTATGGTGGTACCCACTGGTCCGTGAAACCCGATTAAACCAGTTTTTGAATATATTCCTTGGATTAGGGCAGTCACATCTGAAAAGCCCAACAGTATTTTAGGATTATTTTCAATGATTTTATAATCTAATAAATCTAGTATTCGCGTACATCCATAACCACCTCTAGCACATAAAATGGCGTCTACGTTGGAATTAGAAAACATTTCCATGACATCTAAGGCCCTTTGTTCATCTGTATTGCTAAAATACCCCTCTTGGCCAATTCTTCCTGTTTGAAATACCTTAAAACCACTTTGCTCCAGAAAAAAAACCATTTGTGCCATTTTTTCCTGACTCACCGCGAACCCAGGAGCGATTAATCCTATAGTTTGTCCCTTTTCTAAACGCTTTGGATATAGGGTTTTCTTGGTAATATTGGGTGTTTTAGCGGTGTTGGCTAGTAATGTTGTGGCGCTAATTGATAGTAAGCCTGAGAGAAAATGTCTTCTTTTAATCATAGATGCATTAAGGGTTTACCACGCCTTTTTCTTTGGCTTTTGAAAGTTGCTTTCTTATTTTTTTAATGGCATTTTCTATGGATTTTTCAGGCTCAATAATATTGTAATTTCCCCAGAAATCTGGATCTGAAAAACCAATAGCTTCATCCGTAAGGATCATAGAGGTCCTAAGAAGGTCCTTGCGTTTTGGCATTTGGTCCCTATCTGTATTTTCCCAATCAGTAATAGCCATTTCACAGTTTAAGGTGTAAACGGAATTGAATAATTTGTCATTCCAATTAATTTTGAATGAGAGTTCTAAGTTGCTATATCCGTAATACCATTTATGGTCTTTTTCCCTATAATCAACCCTATAAGATATCTCTGTGGGCCATACATTGGCATTTTTGGGTTTTTTCTTCACAAAAAGTTTTGCAGCCTCTTTTGGATTGGAAAGATCCAGCGAGAAAATAGCCTTAGTGAGTATTTTACGTTCTATATCTATAAAAAGCTGTCCTTTAAACAGAGGTTCCGCTTCATAAGAGCGCGGTTCAAAATTTACGATATACACCAATTGGTCGTTCACCCTAGTCGCAGTCCCATAGCTAAATTTGTAGAGGTCTATATAAGAATCACTAAATAAGTACTCAGGATATTTCATGACGTCTACATACAAGGTGTTGAATGGACCTCCTTGAAGTTTTAGTGCTAAGGTATCTAGTTTGGTGTAATCGGTGCTTTTTCTTGCTTTGTACAGTGCAACGTCATCTTTTCGATTAGAGATATAAGGACTCTTATAGATAGATACTACTGCCTCTGACAAGGAAACATTCTTTCTTCTTTTCTTAATGGTTTCCCTGTAGAAAGCTGTCATTAAAGTTGGACTGTTAAAGTAATTCTCTCCTTTTCTAGCCAAAGTCTCTTCTACAAGGGTCCTAGCGTCTTTTGGAATGACTAAATCTACTTCGCTTAAAGCAAAAGCTACTGGCTCCAAGGCTAAATTAAAATCATTAGACGCACTAAGGTCTAGTTGTTTTGTTAAGGTTTCATAGCCTAAGAAAGACACCTCTACAGCATTTTTTAAAAGTCTGTTGGGCACTTTAAGTATAAAATCGCCTTGAGCATTAGATACCGTGCTAGCGTTGGTCCCTTTAATAGTGATAGTAGCAAAAACCAATACTTTTTTAGTTTGAGCATCTATAATTTTGCCTCTAAACTCTGTAAAGTTTTGAGTTTCTTTAGAAGGCGTATTTTGACTCCACACTTCATGTATGGATCCAAACCAAAATGCCAGTACCAGAATGGGTACAAACAAATAGGATTTTTTTGAGTAGTTGTTTAAATGTTTCATAGTACATCGCAGTTTTTAAAGGCGCTGTATCTTAGGAAGATAGGGCATACCTAAGATACTAATTTATCACGACATTTTAAAAACTGCTGCACTATTTAATTATTTTATTGCACTAGGAATAAGGCATTTGCAAAAAACAGTTTTCCATTTTCCCAAAATCCTCTAAATAATGGATTGTCTACCATATAAATAACACTTCCTCTTCCTTGATTGTCCACACCAAAAACAAGGGTGTTTTTCATTTTCTCTAGTGTATTGCTTCCTGCAAATCCTGATACTGGTTTTGAGTTTTCTAAACTTGCGACAGTTCCAATATCTAAAGTTTCATAAGCATCTGCGCCTAATTTTAAAGAGAAGTAATCTTTTTTGTATCCAAAAGCTAGGGGATGGGTTAGGTCTAATGTTGTTTTGAAAATGGCTCCTGTAATATAGTTTTTAATACCTTCCCGCGCTCCGTTTGCATGAACGTTAAGCACACTTTCCTTACTTTCAAAATCTTTTTCTTTTAAGGAAAAACCACCTTGACTGAATAGGCTTAATGCACCACCCATAGCAATGATTTTACCACCAGCTCTGGTGAATTCTTTCAATGAAGACTTTCGGCTGTCGGAGGAAAAAGAACTGTATCGGCCGTCAGGCAAAATAAGGACATCGTAATCCCTTAGGTTTACCCTGTCAAAATAATCTGCATCTATGACCGTAATGGGATAATTTAATTGCTGCTCAAAAAAGTGCCAAACTTCTCCGAAATCAAGAGAACTCGTTGGCCCTCCTTTTAAAACAGCTATTTTCTTGTCCATTACCATAGGTACAGAAGCAGCCCCAAAATCTGCTCCTTTGTCTACAAAACCTGTAGCGCTTGGCGTGAGTGAAACTTCGTGTTTGTTTGCTGTATTCCTAAGGATTTCATTAAAATTCACTAGGTTTCTGTTGTCTCCTCTGGTGATGATTAAACTTCCTTTTGAAAATCCATTACCGCCTACAGTGAAATCTTTTTCGCTAAATCTCACTCTAATTCCCGACTGAATAAGGTCTCCTAAAAAACGTGCATTATCCATGGTTTCCCATGGTGCAATAAAAGCATACGAACTTTCAGACAAAGGTTGGTTGTCAATATCTTTGTGCGTAAATGGTTGGTCTACTGAAATGGTATTGTTTGTAGCCACAGTTTCCAGTCCGTATGCATATGGAAGGGACCAGGCAGTAATGTCGTAGGTGAGTGAATCTGATAATTTAGCGGCAGGTTCAAAAAGTACTTGAACCAAAGTACCTTTAAGCTGATCACCTGGAATAACCATATGATTAGATTTAATGGCCATTGATTGGTCTTTCCCAGATTCGTAATGGAAACCTTTGGCCTGAGCTGCATTTGTTTTTCCGTAGGTAATTTGGTGCTGGTCTAACAATTCTGCCAGCGCATTAAGATGCCCTTCTTTACCTTGTAATACATAGGTTTTGTAGGGGTACTTTTTGTCTTTAAAGAAAGACTTAAACGCGCTATTTAACTTTGTGATATTTCTCGCGGCTACCTCAACAGTAGAAAGTCCTGTGGTGTGGTGGTGGGCAATTCTGTCTTTTAAAGTTAAGGTGTCTCCAATGCTTGTTTTAATTCCTAATCCTGCCCTTCCACTACCCCCTTGTTCATAGGTCATTCCAACGCCTCCGTTGTAGGTAGGGTAGGTGTCTCCATAGCTAGGGTATAGTAAATCAAAGCGTTCTTTGGTGAAATAAAACCATCCATTTGCGTCAAAGTATTTGGCGTGATTTTTTCCTATCTCTGTTTGAAAATCTCTTTGAAAATCTGTGATCACTTCGTGAAATGGCTCTGCAGCTGGGGCAAAATAATAGGGAGAATCTACCCCTTGTTCGTGAAAATCTACATGCACATGTGGCATCCATTGATTAAATATTTTGAGCCTTTGTTGGCTTTCTACCTGTGTGAGCCATGCCCAATCTCTATTGAGGTCAAACATATAGTGATTGGCCCTTCCTGAGAGCCATCCCTCATGGTGTTCTGCACTATTTGGATCTAATTGGTTTGGGGTATTTTTATTTTCGTTGTACCAATTCACATAACGGTCTCTACCATCTGGATTAATACATGGATCTATAATTACTACAGTGTTTTCTAAATAGTCTTTTTTTTCTGTGAGCAGTTCATAAATAGTCTGCATTGAGGCTTCTGTACTCACACTTTCATTACCGTGAACATTGTAAGACAACCACACTATAGCTTTGTCTGGATTACTTGTTCCTTTTGCGTTGTCTAAATGTGCCGTTCTTATCGCTTCTAGATTTTTAATGTTTTCTGCCGTAGAGATTATTGCAGTTACTAAAGGTCTTCTCTCATTAGTGTAGCCATAAGTGTCTAATTTAACTTGATTTTTAAGGGTATTCGAGACATATTTATAGTAATCCATTACTTGATGGTGTCTGGAAAATTGCGTCCCTAATTCATATCCCAAAAATTCAGATGGAGACATGAGATCTTGTCCAACACCTAATAAAGTCCATAAAAAAGCGAGTAATGTAAAGGTTTTTTTCATCTGTTTTTTGATTTAAGCTTTTCAAATCTACACAATATTTGCAGGCAGATGTACATCTTTTATGAATTTTATAGATAGTTCATGGGAGTGTTTTATCTTTACCCTATTAATTATTGCTATATGGAGATTGGCTGTTTGCCTTTTAATAAAACGGGTGTTTTTTCTAGTCTAATGGAAGACTATGTTTCTCAGGCTGCAGGACTTAGATCGTTTTATGGAAATTCACCAGATGTAGCCGGCTTAAACGCGCAAAGAACTTTAAAGAAAGCCGTTTATACACAGGCGCAGCGTACGGTTTTGCAAGATGTCTTAAGGGAGCAATACCGGGATTTAAAAGCAGTAGATGTTGTTGAAAGGCAAATTGAATTGTTAGGAGACCCTAAAACTACTACGGTAGTTACTGGCCACCAATTAAACCTTTTCAGTGGTCCCCTTTATTTTTTGTACAAAATTATTTCGGTGATTAATTTAGCAGAAGCACTTTCCGATCAAAAGACATTGGGCGCTGTTGTTCCTGTGTATTGGATGGCTACTGAAGACCACGATTTTGAAGAAATTAATTTTTTCAAAGTCAATGGGGTTAAGTTGCAATGGACCCCTAAGCATAAAATTTCAGGCCCTGTAGGGCGATATGCTACTAAAGGCTTGGAAGCTATTTTGCCTGCTTTAGAAGCTTTATTGGGAACCCATAAGAATGCGCAATATTTAGTAGAACTCTTTGAAGACGCCTACGTAAAACAACCCACTTTGGCTAAAGCCACCAGATATTTTGCCCATACCTTATTTGGAGATAAAGGTTTGGTGGTGATTGACGGAGACCATCCTGCATTAAAAAAAATGCTTATTCCCCATATTGAAAAGGACCTTTTTGAACAGTTGGCTTTTAAGCATGTTTCCCAAACAGCACAATCCTTATTAGACAAAAATTATCATGTTCAAGTAAACCCTAGACCTATTAACTATTTTTATATGGAAGACGGTTTAAGGGAACGGATTGTAGCTGTTGAAGGCGGTTTTGAAGTACTGAATACCAAGAAATTTTTCACTCCACTTGAGATGAAGGCACATATTGCCTCAAATCCTGAAAATTTCTCTCCTAATGTAATTGCAAGGCCATTGTATCAAGAATTGATACTTCCAAATATTGCGTACACTGGAGGCGGAGGAGAATTGGCTTATTGGCTAGAGCTTAAGGACTATTTTGACAGTCATGGTGTGTTATTTCCAGTATTAATGCTTAGGAATTCAGCCCTCTTAATGTCCGAAAAACAGCTCAAAAAATGGCGCAAAATGGGACTTACCACAGAAGATCTTTTTCTTAAAAGAGATCCACTAATCAATAAGAAGATTAGAGCCATATCTAATATAGAGTTAGATTTAAGTCCTTTAAGAGACCAACTTCACAAACAATTTATATCATTACAACAGCTTGCACAAGAGACAGATGCTTCTTTTTTAGGGGCCGTTCAAGCCCAGGAAGTAAAGCAATTAAAAGGGATTAATTCGCTTGAAAAAAAACTGCTTCTCGCCCAAAAAAGAAAACTAAAAGATCAAGTAGTCCGTCTGTCTCAGCTGCATGAGTCGTTGTTTCCTGGGCAATCACTGCAGGAGAGAAGCACTAACTTTTCAGAATTCTATGCGCAATACGGTAGCCAACTGCTCCATACCCTTCAAAAAGAGTTAGACCCTTTGAAAAACGGTTTCTCTGTCATTAGTTTATAATTAATTTTAACTTTAAGCATGCATAATATTGATATTAATGTAGTAGATATGACTTTAGACATTATGAAGTATGTCTTGGGTAGAATAACAAAAACCAATCCAGAATTAGGTAAGCCTATGAAGGAAGAAGATCTTAGGGCTTTGGTTGGAGAGACAATCAATGAGAAAGGTATTGGTGGAGAGAAAGCTTTTGCGCTTTTTAAAGATGTTTTGGTGAAAGCCACTATTCCCATAGACCATCCAAGGCATTTGGCATTTGTTCCTGCAGCGCCCACTAGAGCATCTATACTTTTTGATTTGGTTACTGCGGCTTCTAGTATTCACGGTGCCTATTGGATGGAGGGTGCCGGCGGTATTTACTGTGAGAATGAAGCTATGGAATGGCTTGTCTCTCTTACAGGGCTTCCGAAAGGCGCTTTTGGTGTATTTACTAGTGGTGGAACTGCAGCCAATTTATCTGCTATGGTTACCGCAAGAGAACATTGGAGAAAAGATCCTAAGAATCTAAACAAAAAAGGTATTATGGTCACCTCTAGTGGGGCACATTCTTCCGTGAAATCTATGGCTAAGGTCATAGACGCAGAAGTGCTTTTGGTTCCTACAGAAACAGCAATGACCTCAGGAGATATAGAAAATGTGGTCTCCCAATTAAGTGTAGAGGCTCAAGAACGTGTTTTTGCTGTTGTAGCTACAGGGGGAACAACCAATGCAGGTATTATAGACGATTTAGCTGGGGTGGCTACCTATTGTGAAAAAAACCATCTTTGGTTTCATGTAGACGCAGCTTACGGCGGTGGTGCATTGGCAGCGCCCTCCGTGAGAGATTTATTTGTAGGTATTGAGCGTGCAGACAGTATTACGATTGACCCACACAAATGGTTGTTCTCTCCTTATGACTGTGGGGCCATTATTTATAAACAACCTGAGTTGGCTAGAGCGGCACACAGTCAAGAAGGCTCTTATCTGGATATTTTTAAAGATGAAGGGGCAGCTGGGTTTAATCCCTCTGACTACCAAATACAATTGACCAGAAGGGTGAGAGGCTTGCCTTTGTGGTTCTCATTAGCCATGCATGGTACCGCTAAATATGAATGGGCAGTAGAACAAGGTATTTTACTGGCTAAGCTAGCAGCTCAAAAAATTACGGAAGCCCCTCATGTAGAAA
>CAKZOR010000145.1 GCA_937136755.1 uncultured Flavobacteriaceae bacterium
ATTATATGACGGAATACACAAATTGTTACAATAGTAATTGTTAAAAATTTTACTAATCCATACCTCTCTAGGTTTCTAGAGAGGTTATTACATCAAACTAATGACAAAATATATAATATCTATTTTACTTTTAGTCTTTTATTGCGGTCTATTTGCACAAAATGGTTCAGGCATAGTAAAGTATAGTGTAAAGCTAAATTTTACGCTAGAAGACATTGAAAAAGAAGAAAAAAAGAAAGGAAAGAGGTTAGAAACCATGAGAGAATTAATAGCTAAAACTAGAGATACAGAAGCAATCCTAAAATTCACATCTACAAATGCATACTCTTCAGTATCAAAAAGAATGCAAATTAAAGAAAGAAATAATGGTTTAGATTTAGTGTATTCTAGAGCAGGAAGTGAAAAAATATTTTATACAGATTTAATAACCCAAACAAATACAATTCAAGAGTGTAAAATATTTGAGAAATGTTTTTTAATATCTCAACCAAAGTTGGAGTGGAAACTTACGCAAGAAACAAAACTTATAGGAGGTTATTTATGTTATAAGGCTATAAATACGAGTTCAAAGAATACCAAACAAAAACCGATTGCTTGGTATACACCTCAAATTTCTGCTAGTTTTGGTCCAAAGCATTATTTTGGATTGCCTGGGTTAATTTTAGAATTGGAGGAAACAGCTATAGTTTTTAAAGTAAAAAATATCACTCTAAATCCTAAAAATGAGGTAGAAATTATACCTAAAAAAGGAACTAAAATTTCTGAAGAAAATTATAAAGCAAAACAAAGAAGAGAGTTTTCTCAATTTTTTGAAAACTAACTTATACTATAAATCATAACATAAAAATAACTAACAGTCCACAATAATAGAGTGATGTAGAAATACAAATATATAACCACATTATTTGCATTACTTTTTATCACTGAAAGTTTTACAGCAAAAGAAAATTTGGTTAACAATTGTGTAACATATTCAAGGATTATGGCTTTAGAAATAGTAGATTATTTTGATCTTGATTTGGATATTGTAGATGATTTGTCAAATGCTTTATATATTTATAAAGAGCTTTATTCAGATTGCTACAATAAAAGGAAAAAAATTACAGAAAAAGAATTCAAAGCGTTAAGTAAAAAAATGTACAAAGAATGTACCAGGAAGGGAGTGCAAAAGAACGAAAACAACAATGAAGCCATTGTGTTAAATATTGTTAGACTCAGGCACCAAAGGGCACAATTACTAGGCTATGAAAACCACGCACAATATGTCTTAGAAGAAAGAATGGCCAAAAGCCCGGCTACAGTGTTTGATTTTTCACAAAACATCTTGGACAAAGCCTTACCTGCCGCTAAAGCAGAAATGGAGACCTTAAAAACTTATGGAAAAGAGCAGCTTGGCTTAGACCGCCTAGAAAAATGGGATGGCTCCTTTGTGGGAGAAAAACTCAGGCAAGCGACTTTTAATTTTGAAGAAGAAGTACTCAAGCCCTACTTACCACTACAAGCTTGTGTGAAGGGCATGTTTGAAATTGCCCATAAACTGTACGGTTTAAACTTCAGCGAAGTCAATGATATCCCGGTGTACCACAAAGAGGTATCTACCTATAAGGTTTATGATCAAAAAGGTGCTTTTGTGTCCTATTTTTATACTGACTTTCACCCAAGACCCGGAAAAAGAGGGGGCGCATGGATGACCTCCTTTAGATCCCAGTACAAAAAAGACGGCCAAGACTACAGACCACAAATAGCCATAGTGTGTAATTTTAGTTCGCCTACCTCCAAAACACCTGCATTACTCACTTTTCAAGAACTCACTACCCTGTTCCACGAGTTTGGCCACGCCTTACACGGCATGCTGGCCAACACCACTTATCCAAGTCTATCAGGTACCTCTGTGTCTTGGGATTTCGTAGAGCTACCCAGCCAAATTATGGAAAATTGGTGCTATGAAAAAGAAGCCTTATCGTTATTCGCCAAACACTATAAGGATCAATCATTAATCCCTATGGAATTGGTTCAAAAAATAAAAGACCAAGCGACTTTCCTAGAAGGAATGGCTACCTTGAGACAACTCAGTTTTGGTCTCTTAGATATGGCTTGGCACAGTAGTAGTCCAGATGAAATAAAAGATGTTGTAGCTTTTGAAAATGAAGCATTTAAAGGAACCGACCTTTACCCTTCCGTAGCAGAAAGCTGTATGAGTACCGCTTTTTCTCATATCTTTCAAGGAGGCTATGCCGCAGGGTACTACAGCTATAAATGGGCAGAAGTGCTAGATGCAGACGCCTTTGAAAAATTTAAAGAAGCAGGTATTTTTAATTCTAAAGTAGCGGCAGACTTTAAAGAATTCATTCTTTCAAAAGGAGGCTCAGAAGACCCTATGGTATTGTACAAAAAATTTAGGGGCAGCGAACCAAAGCCTGAGGCACTTTTAAAAAGAGCGGGTTTATTGAATTAAGCAAAGCGAAATCCTACTGCAACTTTTCATAGGCTTTGTAGCCGCCTGTAAGATTCACAACCCTTTTAAACCCTAAACTGTCTAGCCTAGAAGCTGCCTTTTCAGAACGCTTACCACTACGACAGTACACATAAATCTTCTTGCGTTTACCTATGCTGTCAAAAGCCTTATTAAATTCTGTAGACAACCAATCTATATTCACCGCATTAGGCAGGTGACCTTCCTTAAATTCTGCAGGGGTCCGAACGTCTATCAAAAGACTTCTGCTATTAATTTTGGCCACCGAAAGAGACATTTCCCTGTTGCTATGTTGTGCAACAACAAAAAAACTACTTAAAAATAACAGGCTAAAAAGGACTTTTTTCATAGATATGAGGCTTTTTCCATTAGGAGAATTTTAAATAGGGTAGCTTTTGGCAAATCATTTATTGTCTCCTAAAATTACAAAAACGAATCAAAAACCCACCAAAGCAAAGCGAACAATATTGGAATACCCTCCACCCAAAAATTGGTGAAATAGCTGCTTGAATACTTACTAGAAGAGAAAATTCCTAAGATCAGCAGCAGTGTAATCGTTAGAGAAACCCCCACCATTTGTAAAGGCCATTTCAATATGGCCCCAGCAAATAATTGGCCTCCTAAAAAAAGGAGGGACCACAAAAGTCCAATATTTTTAGTCTTTTTAACCCCAAAGCGCTGTGGGAGTGTGGCCAATTGAGGGGTATCTTTTAAATAATCCCTCAGTTCAAAAGGAACCATTAAAGCCAGCACCAAGAAAAAATGAGACAGAAACAAGGTCAAAACACCTATAAATCCAAAAGGGTTGGATGGGCTTGAAATCTGCAAAACCATTTTAACCCCTACTGTAGCGAGTGGCAATACCACAGTCGCAAGTGCCCAAACAAAAGCAACAATATAAATTTTCATGCCCTTTACAGCCCTAAGGTTTTTTTGGGCTGGTAATACAGGTAGCCCGTAAAGGGCGGTAAAAGCAACTAACATCAGTAAGACCAAATAGGCCAATGCGTTTAAGTATAGCATCCCGTATAAGCCAAGCGCTCCACAGAAAAAACTCAATATTTGCATGGGCATAAAGGACTTATGGGTCACTTTCAAATAAAAGGGACCACCCAAGCCATATTTGATAAAATTATAGCCCATTACAGTTCCAGAAAACAACACAACCCCCAAAGCATTAGACCATAAAATGTTTAAGCTTTTAGCACCCACATAACTGAGGGACACCACGGCAAAAGCCACGTGGACACTGGCCTTTAAATAAAAATCAAAAAATCTTCTCATTCCACGCATTCCACAAAAGTAAACAAACTGTTTATAAGCCTTTAAATTGGTTAAAAAGTTTAGGGAAGACTTGTATAAAAGGCGTTATAATTCTTCTTTTTATTAGTAATTTTGTGCATCTTTTTTACAGATCTAATATAACGATTTCGCTTATGAAAACAGATGTTTTTGCATTACGTCACATTGGTATACAAGGGGAAGAACAATCCCAAATGTTAAAAACAGTTGGGGTAGAAAGTCTAGACCAACTAATTTTGGAAACCATCCCTGCAGACATTCGTCTAAAAAAGGCATTGGATTTAGCGCCTGCCATGAGCGAACACGACTACTTGTCTCATATTGAGGCTTTGTCTCAAAAAAATCAAGTATTTAAATCATATATAGGTTTAGGATACCACCAGAGTATTACACCTTCTGTAATTAAGCGAAATATATTAGAAAATCCAGGATGGTATACTGCCTACACCCCTTACCAAGCAGAAATTGCTCAAGGTAGGTTAGAAGCACTAATCAATTTTCAGACCATGGTGTGTGAATTGACCGGAATGGACCTTGCCAATGCCTCTCTATTAGATGAGAGTACCGCAGCAGCAGAGGCCATGACCATGCTCTATGACCTAAGAACAAGAGACCAGAAAAAACAAGAGGCCATGTCCTTTTTTGTTTCAGAAGATATTTTACCACAAACCCTTTCTTTATTAGAAACTAGGGCAACACCATTAGGCATTCAATTAGAGGTTGGCCCAATTGATGCATTTGCATTTGAGCCCCATTTTTATGGTGCCATTCTACAGTATCCTGGTAAAAACGGGGCAATTGGCGCCGTAGACCAGTTTATGGAAAAAGCCAAGACAACAGATATTAAAGTGGCTTTTGCAGCAGACATATTGAGTTTAACCATGCTTACAGCGCCCGGAGAATTGGGTGCAGACGTGGTGGTTGGAACCACACAACGCTTTGGAATTCCGTTAGGCTATGGGGGACCACACGCCGCATTTTTTGCCACAAGAGAAGATTATAAAAGAAGTATTCCTGGAAGAATCATTGGGCTCACAAAAGATACTGACGGATTGCCAGCCTACCGAATGGCGCTACAAACCAGAGAGCAACACATTAAAAGAGACAAAGCGACTTCTAACATCTGTACCGCACAAGTACTTTTAGCTGTAATGGCTGGAATGTACGCGGTGTACCACGGACCTCAAGGCTTGTTATATATTGCTCAGGGCGTGCACCACAAGACAGTTGCAGTATCCAAGGCACTAGAAAGTTTGGGCTATACCCAGCAGAACAAAAATTATTTTGACACCCTTTTGGTATCGGCGCCAGCCAAAGAAATTAAAGCATTAGCAGAAGCTCATAAAGTCAATTTCAATTACCTTGGAACAGATCAGGTAGGGATCTCTATTAACGAGGCCACTTCCGTGGCCGATGCACAAGAGATTGTTGCCATTTTTGCTGCCGCTAAAGGACAGACCCCACCGACTATCTCGGTAGATAACGAAACAAAAGTGCCCCAGCACTTGGCGAGAAAAACAGCTTTTCTAAGCCAAAAAGTATTTAACAGCTACCACTCTGAAACGGCACTAATGCGTTATATAAAACAATTAGAGCGTAAGGATTTGGCTTTAAATCACTCCATGATTTCTCTTGGCTCATGTACCATGAAACTCAATGCGGCCTCAGAAATGTTACCCCTTTCATGGGCACAATGGGGCAGTATACATCCTTTTGTTCCTGTTGAACAAGCGGCGGGTTACCATGAAGTATTACAGCAATTAGAATTACAACTCAACGAAATTACAGGCTTTGCTGGCACCTCGCTACAACCAAACTCTGGAGCACAGGGAGAATATGCTGGACTCATGACTATTAGAGCATACCACGCTTCTAGGGGAGAAAGTCACAGAAACATATGCCTCATACCGGCGTCTGCTCACGGCACAAATCCAGCCTCTGCAGTGATGGCGGGAATGAAGGTTGTGGTGACAAAAACAGATGAAAAAGGAAATATAGACGTAGAAGACCTCAGAGAAAAAGCCATTGCCCACAGTAGTGAATTGGCAGCACTCATGGTCACCTATCCTTCTACCCACGGAGTATTTGAATCTTCTATTAGAGAAATTACAGGACTCATTCACGAGCATGGAGGACAAGTGTATATGGATGGAGCTAATATGAATGCACAAGTTGGATTGACTAATCCAGCAACTATTGGCGCAGACGTTTGTCACTTAAACTTGCACAAAACTTTTGCTATTCCCCACGGCGGTGGTGGACCAGGCGTAGGACCTATATGTGTGGCGCCACAATTGGTACCATTTTTACCGACCAATCCAATTATAGCTACCGGCGGTGACCAAGCCATTACTGCTATATCTGCAGCACCATGGGGTTCTGCACTAGCCTGCCTTATTTCATATGGTTATATTAAAATGTTAGGGGAAGCCGGACTGACCCATGCCACTAAAATTGCTATTTTAAATGCCAACTATATTAAGGCCAGATTGAATGGCTCTTTTGAAGTGCTTTATACAGGTGAGCAAGGAAGGGCGGCCCATGAAATGATTATAGATTGTAGACCGTTTAAAGATCATGGGATAGAGGTAACTGATATAGCCAAAAGACTCATGGATTACGGGTTCCATGCTCCAACAGTATCTTTCCCTGTGGCAGGTACTATGATGATTGAACCTACTGAAAGTGAAGATCTAGCAGAATTAGACCGTTTCTGTGACGCTATGATATCTATTAGAAAAGAGATAGATGCCACTCACATAGACAGGCCTAATAACCCCCTTAAAAATGCACCGCACACCCAAACCATGCTCACTTCTGACCAATGGGATTTCCCATACAGCAGACAACAAGCTGCCTTCCCTTTACCATATGTGTCCGACAACAAGTTCTGGCCAACAGTGAGAAGGGTAGACGACGCTTATGGAGACAGAAACCTGATCTGTACCTGCACACCCATTGAAGCATATGCAGAGGCTTAATTAATACTGAACATCGTATATTTTAGATGTCGACGCTTTACATGGGTTACATTTTTTTTATCTTGTGATAAATTAAGTAACCTATGAAAGTGAGTATTAAGGGAAGCGGTAGCTATATTCCAACTCTATCGACCCCTAATGAAGCGTTCAATTCGCACGAATTCCTTCAAGAAAACGGCCTGTCTTTTGAACAGGAAAATGGGGTAATCATTGAAAAGTTTAAAGCCATTACTGGCATTGAAAATCGCAAGTATGCTCCAAATCATTTAAATACCTCTGATTTAGGCTTTTTGGCAGCCCAAGAAGCTATTGCAGACGCTCATATTGATCCTGAAACCATTGACTACATTATTTTTGGCCATAATTTTGGAGACGTTTCTGCTCCAGGGGAACAAGGAGATACTTTGCCTTCGTTAGCCTCTAGGGTAAAACACTTGCTGCGGATTAAAAATCCTTCTTGTGTGGCCTATGACTTACTATTTGGCTGCCCGGGTTGGGTAGAAGGAGTCATTCAAGCCCAGGCATTTATGAAAGCTGGAATGGCTAAAAGATGCCTAGTGATTGGCGGAGAAACCCTCTCAAGAGTTTTGGACCCTCATGACAGAGACTCTATGATTTATGCAGACGGTGCTGGAGCAACAATCCTTGACATAGAGGACCCTCATGGCGGAAGCATTCTATCGCACGCCTCAGAAACCCACTCTTTTGAAGAAGCCCATTTCTTATTTTTTGGCTGCTCTTACAAACAAGACGCGCCCAAAAATGAGAAATACATAAAAATGTACGGTCGCAAAATTTATGAATTTGCGGTGACCCATGTCCCCATAGCCATGCAGAAATGTTTTGACGCTAGTGGGCACAATATTGGAGATCTCAAGAAGATTTTCATTCACCAAGCTAACGAAAAAATGGACGCTGCTATTGTAAAGCGTTTTTACAGACAGTATAAAACCCCTGTCCCTGAGGGTATTATGCCTATGAATATTCATGAATTTGGAAACAGCTCTGTAGCGACCGTTCCAACACTTTTTGACATGGTCAAACGAGGTCAATTAGAAGGACACGAGATTAAAAAAGGAGACATAGTCATGTTTGCCAGTGTGGGAGCGGGAATGAACATTAACGCATTTGTATATAAGGTATAATAGAGAAGATAGAAATTAACTATTTGTAGTATCGAAGATTATTTAAGTACCTAATACTTTTTAAACGACAATGATTATTTAAGTACCTAATACTTTTTAAGCGCTAAACATTTTTTAAGCTCCGAACTTTTTTACCGCTATTAAAAGCAATGGCAGCTACTTATTCCTTTAATTTGTCTTATGTACAAAAAATACTTTCCAGAAAAGAGGTATAAAATAACCCTAGCTTTTTTACAAGAGCATATTTCAACTCAGGAAACCATTCTAGACTTGGGGGTAGAAAATCCATTGAGTGAACAAATGCGAGCGCTTGGTTACCCTGTAAAAAACACTTCAGGGGAAGATTTAGATATTGACCAAAGTGCTTTAATTAAAGCCGACGCTTCAGTAGTGACGGCTTTTGAAATCTTTGAACACCTCTTAAACCCCTTTCAGGTGCTTGAGCAAATTAAATCTAAAAAAATAGTCATCAGTGTACCGCTAAGGCTTTGGTTTGCCACTGCATACAGGAGTAAGACAGACCCTTGGGACAGGCATTACCACGAATTTGAAAGCTGGCAGCTGGACTGGCTCTTAGAAAAAACAGGCTGGGAAATTAAAGCGGCTAAACGCTGGACCAATCCGACTAAAAAAATAGGGATTAGACCCCTTTTAAGGTGGTTTACCCCACGGTATTATATGGTGTATGCAGAAAAAAAAACTTAGTACAGACATGAAGGTATGTATTGTTATTCCCGCACATAATGAAGGACAATTTTTAACAGCTTGTCTCGAGTCTATTTGCCTTCAAACTTTGGCGCCCAAACGGGTCATTGTCGTGAATGATCATTCCTCAGACAACACTTACGAAATAGCACAGGGGTTTGCTGAAAAACATTCATTTATAAGGGCAATAAACCACCGAAGTTCAAGCCTACATATGCCCGGAAGCAAAGTGGTAAAGGCATTTAATTATGGCCTAGAACAGTTGGATATAGCCTATGATGTTTTGCTCAAATTAGACGCAGACATACTACTTCCTGAAAATTACTTAGAGTGCATTTGTACGCTTTTCAAAGACAATCCTAAGTTAGGTATCTGTGGCGGATTTGCCTACGAACAGGACCGAGAAGGACAGTGGCTTTTAAATCACCCCATGGACAAGACGCACATTCGCGGGGCATTTAAGGCTTATTCAAAAGCTTGCTTTACTGCCATGGGCGGTCTAAGGGTGGCTATGGGATGGGATACGGTAGACGAACTTTTAGCCCAATACCACGGTTTTGAATTAAAGACAGAGGAACATTTAGCGGTAAAGCACCTAAGACCTATTGGTGCCGCATATAATAAAAAGGCTAAATTACTCCAAGGAAAAGCCATGTACGGCATGAGATATGGGCTATTAATTACCCTGATAGCCGCATTAAAAATGGCTGTAAAGCAAAAACGTTTTAATGCCTTCTTCCACCACATGGGTGGCTTTTTTGAGGCCAAAAAAGAAAACGCCCCTTTCATGGTAAACCATGAAGAAGGCGTTTTTATCAGGCGTTTAAGATGGAAAAATATGAGATCTAAAATCCTAGGCTAACTCCCAAACCATCCTTAGATATCTTTCAGGCACTATTTTTAATAGGCCATTAGATTGAAATAAAAAGATACGATTACTCTAATACCTGAGTGAGTGGCTTGCCCGTGGTACCGTTTGGAAAGGCAATGCCTAACATTGCGGCTAGTGTTGGAGCAATATCTGGAATTTCTGATCTTTCATAACTAGCCCCACGTTTAAATCCTTTTCCATAAAATAATAAAGGAGTGTGGGTGTCGTAAATTTGAGGAGATCCATGGGTTGAGCCTGTTCTGGAATAACTAATTACAGCGGGTTTTAACACAAAAAGAACATCTCCAGATCTTTTGGGATTATACCCATTTTGCAAAATATAGGGAATGCCTTTAGTGTATTCTCCACCCCACATTTGATGGGCGGTATAAGTCCTTTCCACAGCAGAATCTTGTAAAATAAATTGGGCCAAATCTTCTTGCATTTCCCTTAAATTAATATCTAATTGTGCAGCTAAATCCCTATTCAAAAACACTTGATAATTTGAGATATTCTCTATGAGGTCTTCT
>CAKZOR010000146.1 GCA_937136755.1 uncultured Flavobacteriaceae bacterium
CAAATGATTCTGAACCGGTATTGGTTAAAAAATAATCGGCTGCTTGAAAATCTCCAAATCGTTTGTAAGATGCATTTCCGTTGATAAAATAACCACTTTTATAGGTTTTAGAAAGTGAGGTAGCGATATTGTAACCTCTACCATTGCTTTGAAAACCTGTAATGGTTTTTCCATACAAAGAATCTATTTTGATTGGTTTTTTAGGGTTTAGAATCACCACTCCACCAATCGCATCGCTTCCATAAATCACGGATCCCGAGCCAAAGATCACTTCGGTATTTTTTATGCTAAATGGATCTACAGCAATACTATTTTGCAAATTTCCCCCTCTAAAAATAGCGTTGTTCATCCTAACCCCGTCTACAGAAAGCAATAGTCGGTTTGCTGCAAACCCTCTAATCATAGGGCTTCCTCCGCCTAATTGACTTTTCTGAACATATACTTTTCCGGTTTGCTGCAGTAAGTCTGCCGCTGTTTGAGGCTGGTTAAAAGCAATATTTTGAGCATTGATCCCAATAATTTTTTGGGGCACATCTTTTCGTTGCTGTTCCCATTTAGACACAGACATAACCACCTCATCTAATTCGAATGCATTGCGCTGTAAATAGACTATACGACCTCTTTGCACCCATTGTTTTACATTGGTTTTGTATTCAATATAAGATGGGTGGCTAATATACAAAGACTCTTTTGCTGAAAACCCCTTTAATTCACAACGACCTTCTACCGATGTCAGAAAACGAATGGATTGATCCTTATTGAATACCATCACACCTACCAAAGGCTCTTTGGTGTCTGCGTCATAAACAAATACCTCTTGCGCAATTGAAAACACTGGAAAGCATACAAAGATTGCCACATATAATAACCTAAGAAAACACTTCATTGAGTATGTGTATTGATTTTGGTGTTTTAAATCCATCTAAATGGTGCTGGTAATAGACCATTAAATGCGATATAAGTTCTCGCCTACTTTTTTGAGACATTTTAATATCATTTAACTTATCAAAATTTATGCCTAATATAGATTTAAAAAAAGAAATTTCAGGTTCGGCCATATGTGGATTCAGACCGGGCTGGGTACAAAAGTCTCCCTCTACTAGATCAAAATACGGCCTATCTAAATGGTTATCAGAAGGATAAAACCCAAAATACTTGCTTATTTCTACCAAAAAAAACAAATGAAAATTGGCAATTTGATCTTCATGATCCAGCCACTGTAAGGCCGTTTCTATAAAAGAAAACAAGGCCTTATTCTCTGTCTCTTCTTGAATGGCATTAGATAAAAACTCAGATAAAAACAACACAATAGCGTTTTTAGCCATATGGGTATGTGCGCTCTGATAAGGATAAGACAATTTGGCCTCGGTGAGTCTTTCTAGATTACCCTTATCCCTGTGTTGGGCTACAATTTCTAATTGACTCAAAGGCAAGAAGTGGGCCTTGTTAAATTTACCTTTTTTTCTGCTTAATACCCCGTTGAGCATATAAGACTTTAAGCCACTAGAAGCCGTATAAAGCTTAACAATTAAGCTACTGTCTCCATATTTAATCGTTTTTAAAACAATCGCTTTGGTGGTCTCTTGCATATCTGTAAAAATAAAAAAAGCCTTTTCTCTTACAAGAGAAAAGGCTTTAATATTCTTGGTAACACGGGATTAGATAACCCCCTGTGCCAACATAGCGTCTGCTACCTTAACAAATCCGGCAATATTAGCCCCTTTTACATAGTTACAATAGCCGTCTGCCTCTTTCCCAAAGGCAATACAAGAATCGTGAATATCAGACATAATGCCTTTTAATCGCTCATCTACCTCTTCTCTAGTCCAGCTAATTCTCAATGAATTCTGAGACATTTCTAATCCAGAAGTAGCCACACCACCAGCATTCGATGCCTTTCCTGGCGCGAATAAAATTTTGGCTTCATGAAAAGCGTGAATGGCCTCTGGTGTAGAAGGCATATTAGCCCCCTCAGCTACACATACACAGCCATTAGCGATTAATTTTTCTGCATCTGCACCGTCCAACTCATTTTGAGTCGCACAAGGCAAGGCAATATCACAGGCAACACCCCAAGGCGTCTCTCCTTCGTGATAGGTTGCCTTTGGATAGGTTTTAATATATTCAGAAATGCGAGCCCTTTGGTTGTTTTTAAGGTCCATTACAAAGGCTAATTTTTCAATGTCAATTCCTTCAGGGTCATGAATAAATCCTTTGGAATCAGACAAAGTTAGTACCGTGGCGCCTAACTGAATGGCTTTCTCTGCAGCGTATTGCGCTACATTTCCAGATCCAGAAATCACTACTTTTTTTCCTGAAAAATCACTGCCTTGGGTCTGTAACATGCTCTGGGCAAAATACACCGTACCATAACCTGTTGCTTCTGGTCTAATTAAAGATCCGCCCCAAGAGCGTCCTTTTCCTGTAAGTACCCCTGTAAACTCATTGCGAATTTTTTTATACATTCCAAACAAGAAGCCTATTTCTCTAGCGCCAACACCTATATCTCCAGCTGGCACATCTGTATTAGGTCCTATATGACGGTTGAGTTCCAACATAAAGGCATGGCAAAAACGCATGACTTCGTCGTCTGATTTTCCTTTAGGATCAAAGTCAGACCCCCCTTTACCACCCCCCATTGGTAGGGTCGTTAAAGAGTTTTTAAAAACCTGCTCAAAAGCCAAGAATTTTAAAATACTCGCATTCACTGAAGGGTGAAAACGAAGTCCCCCTTTGTATGGTCCAATAGCAGAATTCATTTGAATCCTATAGCCTCTGTTTACGTGTATTTCACCTGCGTCGTCTACCCAAGCAACTCTAAAAGAAATGAGTCTCTCAGGCTCGACCATTCTGAGTAGGATGTTTTTCCCATTGTAAATATCGTGCTTGGCAATGTAAGGAATAACTGTTTCAGCTACTTCTTGAACTGCTTGAATAAATTCAGGTTCATGACCATTTCTGGTCTTCACCTCTTCCATAAAGGCATTAATTTTTGCTTCCATTTAAAATCTAATAGCAAGGCGCTTTGCGCCATTATTAATATAGGAGCAAAATTATGTTATTTCCATAATTTAAGCTGGTTTTTTTATAGAATAATGCAATGTTGCTATGTGAAAAAATGATGCATGTATTAAAGCCAGTAGTATAAAGGGTTTAGCCCTTCAATGCTTTCTTAAGAGCGATAATTGCACCTATGTGAATGCCTTCATGCACCAGATTAAAAGCCATAGCGTCAGAAACATTGTTCAGCGTTACCCCAGCAGAAGTAACATAAGGGTTGTAGGTAGAAAAAATCCCTTTTTGAACATCTTCTTTTGTTCTGACAATCAATTCTTTTAAAGCAGACTTCAAGGTTTCTACCTCTTCTAAAGTGGGTGCTTTTACAGGGGCGGTACCCTTTCTATAACTGTCTATAAAAGATTTAGACATATGCGGTTCCAAACCACTAAGCCCATACACCAGAAGTTGTTGGGTTACCGCCACATGGGCAATATTCCACCAAATACTATTATTAAAACCACTGGGTATTTTGCCAAGGTCTTCTAAAGAAATATCGTTTAAGAATTTAATGTATAGCTCTCGAGTAGCGGCAGTGATCTGTAAAATAGTCTCCATGGATTGTTTTTTCTAAAAATAGTACAATTCCTTTAAAATAAGTTTCTTTGTGTAATAATTTATCATCCCATGAAACACATTTATCACTTAAGTACTTGTAATACTTGTAAAAAAATTATTGACGGTTTTGGGCCGCTGGCCGATGTCTCTTTGCAAGACCTTAAACAAACCCACATCACAGAAAAAGAACTGGACGAATTAGCCGCCATTACAGGCTCTTATGAATCGCTTTTCAATAGACGTTCTAGACTGTACACTTCTGAGGGGTTGGCCCAAAAAGACTTGGGAGAAAAAGAATACAAATCCTATATACTCTCGCACTATACTTTTTTGAAAAGACCTGTGATTAGGGTAGACAAGGAAGTTTTTGTAGGCTACAAAAAAGACACTATTGCCGCAGCAGAAATGGCTTTAAAATCTTAGTATTGAAAGCCATTTTGAACAAAAGAGTTGGGGCCTTATTAGCCGCCTTTGGCGCCACCACCATATATGGATTAAACCATACGATTGCAAAAGGAGCCATGCCTGATTATGTGGGTGCTTTTGGATTTATTATGCTCAGAGTGGGCGGTGCTGCTATTTTGTTTTGGACCCTTTCACTTTTTACCCCAAAAGAGAAAATTCAAAGAAAAGACTGGAAAATACTATTGGCCGCCGCCCTTTTAGGCATGGTGGTTAATATGCTGTCTTTTTTCAAAGGACTCTCCTTATCTACCCCTATAAACAGTGCTGTATTAGTGACCATTACTCCTATTATTGTGGTACTATTGTCTGCCATTTTTCTAAAAGAAAAAATAGGTCTTAAAAAAATCATTGGAATTGGATTGGGGTTTATGGGTGCTTTAGGCCTCATCCTATTTGGCCACGAAATAAGGCAAGACGCGCCAAATATTTTTGTGGGAAACCTATTGTTTGTATTAAATGCTACCTCCTACGGGGCCTATCTGATCGTGGTTAAATCTCTTATTGATAAATACCACCCCATTACCTTAATGAAATGGCTCTTTGGAATGGCTTTTATCATAAATTTTCCTGTTACTATTGCAGAATTTAACCAAATACAATGGGAAACCATGCCTATAGAGATTTGGGGTGCCGTGGGATTTGTCATTTTGGGCACCACTTTCTTAACCTATCTCTTTAACGCTTTTGCCCTCACCACGCTCAAAGCGTCTTCCGTAGGCGCTTTTGTATATTTACAACCTCTTATTGGCATTATTTATGCCGTTTTAAGTGGCAAAGACCAATTGAGTCCTATTAAAATAATGGGAACAGCCGCCGTATTGGTAGGCGTTTACCTAGCCACTTCAAAACAATCTTCTAAGTCCCCTTAGAAATACGCTCCCTAAAATAAGAGAATTAGAGGCTTATATCTACCGGTTTTTTGGCAAATTTTCTGGTGTCTTCCTTAGTAAGGACCTTAAAATCTGAGGCTTTTTCAACCGCATTAAATGCCTTCATAAATATTTCTGGGAGTGGGCTTAGGGCTCTAGATTCCATATCTATCCATGCGCCCATCATTTCGCAATGGGCAAAGTTCTTCCCCTTGTGATCGTAAAAGTTATGGTGAAATTCAAAGAACATTCCATCTTCACTCAGCCCTTTTAACTCCAAAGAAACCCGAACAGGCTTGCCTGGAAAAGCCTCCTTGAAATAATAGATGTGCTCGTAAAAAACCACAGGCCCTAACTGGTGTGCCGCCATAGACGATTGATTAAAACCACATTCCATTAAGAAACCCATTCGGGTATGACTCATAAAGTTTAAGTAAGAAGCGTTGGCTAAATGTCTATTAGCATCTAGATCGCTCCAACGAATATCAAAGGATTTTGTGTACATTTATAGTATATTTGTTATGCATGCATAATAACTGCAAAAGTATTATTATTTATTTGAACTCCCTAAAAGTACATTATGTCTGAAAAAGCGTCTTTTATAAATGATTTAAATCTCCCTGTGGTAGCAGCCCCTATGTTTTTAATCTCAAACCCTAATATGGTGATTGAATGCTGTAAGAATGGAATAGTAGGGACCTTTCCGGCCTTGAATCAGAGAACCAGTGAAGGCTTTGAAGCATGGATCATTGAAATTAAAGAGGCCTTAGCGGCATTTGAAAAAGAAACGGGTCAGAAAGCCGCTCCTTTTGGGGTGAACCTCATTGTGCACCCTACCAATCCTAGATTAGAAGCAGATGTAAAATTATGCATGAAACACAAGGTACCGCTCGTGATCACCTCCCTAGGTGCAGTGTCTATGGTGGTAGAAGCCATTCACTCCTACGGTGGATTGGTATTTCATGATATTATTAAAAAGAGACATGCCGAAAAAGCTGCTGAAGCTGGCGTAGATGGATTAATATTAGTCTCTGCAGGCGCTGGTGGTCATGGAGGATCCTTGAACCCTATGAGTTTAGTAGCTGAGGTCAAAGAGATTTTCAAAAAAACCATCTTACTTTCAGGATGTATTAGTACTGGAAAAGATGTGGCTTCTGCCCTACAAATGGGTGCAGACTTAGCTTATATGGGAACTCGATTTATCAATACCGATGAGAGTGTGGCTCCAGAGGAATATAAAAAAATGATTGTAGATGCTGGGGCTAATGACGTGGTCTACACCGCAGCCATTTCTGGGGTTCACGCCAACTTTTTAGCAGCCAGTTTAGAGGCTGCTGGAATTACAGCAGAAGACCTTAAAAAAGATGTTAAAATAGATTTTGGAAAAGAATTAGATACAGAAGCAAAAGCTTGGAAAACCATTTGGTCTGCCGGACAAGGTGTCACCACCATTAAAGACAGTATTTCTGTAAAAGCGCTTGTTGAAAGACTTAGGAGTGAGTTTATAGAAGCCCTTAAATCTCAAGTAAGCTTGCTAGAAAAGTATCAATAAAAAGCAAAAATTAACAATTTTAAGCCCTTTTTGATCCATCCAAAAAGGGCTTTTTTACTATATTCGTCTTTTAATTTTGAAGAACGACAACAGTTTTTATACTGAGTCATTATCCCTACTGCTATGAAAAAAGTATTATTTGCCCTCTCTGCCCTATTTGTATTAAACAGTTGTGGCGAAAGCAAGAAAAAGGAAGAAGGTGGTTTTCAAATGAACAGAACTAAAAAAGAAACCACCCTTAAAAAAGAAAAACAAGAAGTTCCTGTAGATTTAAACAACAAAGGGATTGGTCCTGTTAAATCCGTTTCCCTATCTGACCCTTTAGACGCAGATATGGTCTCTTTGGGTCAAGAAATTTTTGAGGTAAAATGTACTGCTTGTCATATGCCCAATCAAAGAATGATTGGTCCAGCTTTAGCAGGAACACTCGAAAGAAGAAGTCCGGAGTGGGCCATGAATATGATTATGAACCCTACCGAAATGATTAAAAAAGACCCTATCGCTAAAGCATTATTGAAGGAGTATAACAACGCTATTATGCTCAATCAGAATGTGAACCAACAAGATGCTAGGGCGCTTTTAGAGTACATTAGATCACTGTAAATTCAAAACACTAGATATCTGCTGCTACTTTATAGGTAGGGTCTTCCAGGACATTTACTTCAATTAAGGCATCGGCGTTGCGCAGCAAAGCCTTACAATCAGAACTAAGGTGTTTTAAATGCACTTTCTTGCCTACTTTAAGGTAGCGTTCTGTGATTTTATTGAGCGCTTCTATAGCAGACATGTCTACCACCCTGCTCTCTTTGAAATCTATAATGATCTTCTCAGGGTCGTTGAGCACGTCAAATTTTTCATTGAATGCCGTGATAGAACCAAAGAATAGTGGACCGTATATCTCATAATGCTTTACCCCTTCTTCGTCTACTGTTTTTCTAGCCCTGATTCTCTTGGCATTGTCCCATGAGAAAACCAATGCAGAGATCACCACTCCAACGAGTACTGCTAAGGCTAAATTATGAAGGAATATGGTCACCAAGGTCACTAACACCATAACCAATACGTCTGATTTTGGCATCTTATTAAAGGTTTTTAAACTGGCCCACTCAAAGGTACCTACAGAGACCATGATCATGAGTCCAGTTAATGCGGCCATGGGCATTTTTTCAATTAAGCTGGCCCCAAACATAATAAATACCAATAGCATTACAGAGGCAACAATTCCAGAAAGTCTTGCCCTTGCTCCGTTAGAGGTGTTAATTAAACTCTGACCAATCATGGCGCAACCGCCCATTCCAGAAAACAATCCAGACAGTATATTAGCGGCGCCTTGGGCTACAGCTTCTTTATTCCCGCTTCCCCTGGTCTCGGTAATTTCATCTACAATATTTAAGGTCAATAAACTCTCTATAAGCCCTACTCCAGCCACAATGGCTGCAAAGGGGAAAATGATGCTTAGGGTTTCTAAGGTCCATGGAATTTCAGGGATGTGAAACGGAGGAAAGCCTCCTTTGATAGAGGCAATATCGCCAATAGTTCTGGTATCTATATCTAAAAAGAACACTATAGCAAAGACTGTTAAAATAGCCACTAAAGAAGCGGGTATGGCCTTACTGATCTTTGGTAAGCCCCAAATCATTAAGATGGTTAGCGCCACTAAACCCAATAGAACATACAAGGACTGCCCGGTGAGCCAGTCACCATTAGCATCTTGAAATTGAGCCATTTGAGACATGAAAATAATAATGGCTAGGCCGTTTACGAAACCGAAAATTACGGGATGGGGTACCAAGCGCATGAGTTTCCCTAATTTTAAGAACCCAGCCAATGACTGCATAATACCGGCTAAAATAACGGTAGCAAATACATATTCTACCCCGTAATCTTTGGCTAGAGAAACAATTACCACGGCCACTGCGCCTGTAGCACCTGAAATCATTCCAGGACGCCCACCAAAAATAGAGGTGACAAAGCCCATTACAAAAGCGGCATATAGTCCTGTTAATGGAGAAAGTCCCGCGATCAGTGCAAATGCTATGGCCTCTGGTACCAAAGCAAGCGCTACGGTAAGTCCAGAAAGCACCTCGGTTTTATAATTTACTTTTTGGGAAAAATCGAAAAGATTGATGAATTTGTTCAAGAGGATATTGTTTAAAGTGCTTATTAGTCGCTTTTTAGAAAGGGGCAAAAATAACATTTTTAAATGGAACAAGGGTTTTATAGCTAATAAACCATTTCAAGAGATCGAATGACAATTATAGGAAAACATAGCCAATAGCACCACCTTATAATGCAATACAGGTTCCTCTACAAACGCGGTTGCTCTAGGGGTAGAAACTAATAAATGTGGAGCGCGTGAAAAATAGAAACAAAAAAAACCCCAGGTCCTCACCCAGGGTTTTTGAATCAACTAATTCTAACCTAAACAAAAACTATAATATAAGTATATTGTATCTTAATAATAATTATCAATTCTCGTGCCAAACTCTAAAATTACTAAAACAATTTAATGATAATTTTGACTTTTTATTCGAAAGACCATTCTTATATATTTGCACCTAGGCCCTTTATAAGCCAAGGGAATTGTTAAATTTGTCAAGGGGCTTATTAAATTAAAATTACTATACTAAGGAATGGAACAAATGGATACGTTTGCTGTAATTGGAGGAGGAAGCTGGGCTACAGCGATTGTGAAAATGCTTACTGAAAACAACAATAAGGTCATATGGTATATGAGAAACTCAGAGGCCATTACGCACATTGAGGAAGAATTTCATAACCCCAACTATTTATCTGCTGTTAGTTTTGACCTTCAATACTTGACTTTAACAGATCAAATTGACCAAGCTTTAAACGGGGCAGATGCTATTATTTTTGCCATTCCCTCTGCATTTTTGGTTGCTGAAATGGCTAAATCTTCTGCTGTATTAAAAAATAAAATTGTTTTTTCTGCCATTAAAGGAATCATTCCAGAGTCCGGTAAAATTGTGGGAGAACATTTGCATGAAACCTATAGTATCCCTTTAGAACAAATTGGTATTATTACAGGACCTTGCCATGCAGAAGAGGTGGCCCTTGAAAGACTGTCCTTTTTAACCATAGCCTGTGCTAACTTAGAGACTGCCTCTCAAATGTCTAAAGCGTTACAGAGCAGTTATATAAAAACAAAAATTTCAGACGACATTATTGGGGCAGAATACGCCGCTGTATTAAAGAACATCTATGCCATTGCAGCTGGTATTGCCCATGGACTTGGTTACGGTGATAATTTTCAAGCGGTGCTGATGAGTAATGCCATACGTGAAATGAAGCGCTTTATTAAAAAGGTGTACAAAATGAAACGCAACATTAATGATACCGCATATTTAGGGGATCTATTGGTTACTGGCTATTCTGTATTTAGTAGAAATAGAATGTTTGGAAACATGATTGGAAAAGGCTACACTGTGAAGAGTGCTACTATGGAAATGAATATGGTGGCTGAAGGGTATTACGCTTCAAAAAGCGCATTTGAAATCATGGAAAAAGAAGGCAAAAGAGAAAAAACACCCATTATAAGTGCAGTTTACGAGATTTTATACAAACACAAAAACCCTAAAAGAACTTTTAAAAATCTCGTTGAAGAGTTGGATTAATCCTCTGGGAGCTCATTGAAAGACACCTCATTGATTTTTTGAAGCGTTTTTTCATTCTAAGGATACAGCCTTGTACAAGCGTTATTCTTTGTCAAAACTATAAGCGCGTTCTACTTTACATATTTGAACACTGTATCTTTTATACCAATCAGATTTCCCTTTCTGCTGTGCCAGTAAATGGTCTGCCTGAGACTTCCAATGTGCTATATCTCTTAAAGTGGCCCAATAACTCACCGTTATTCCTATTTGGCTTCTAGCCGACACCATCCCTAAATAACCTGGCTGAATTTTTGCCAGTGACTCCATTTCATGGGCCATTTCCTCATATCCAGATAAAAAATCTGTTTGTGTGGAAGTAAATATTACCGCGTAATAAGGGGGCGTATGATGTATATCCAATGACATATTAAGTAAGTTCTAATTATGCGATATATTTTATACGATATATTCTTTTTCTATAAAATACTGAACAATGGCTTCTTTCATTAATACAGACTGTTCCCCTGCTTTTAGTGGCGGTAAATTTTCTACTACCTGATAGTGTGGCCATCCGTCTGCGTCTACAAAATCAAATGCGTAATAGCCATAAGGCTCCAACAACTTACAAATAGCAATATGCATTAGGTCTACCTTGTCTTCTTTTTTAAACTTCTGGTGGTATTTCCCCAATTCTTGGACCCCTACCAAACAGATAATGGCGTCTAAGTCCAGAGGGTCATGGTCTGAAAATTGGGCAGAAAGTCTTTCTACAAGTATTTCCCAGCGCTGTTTTAATTCGGCATCTCTAGACATCTGTATATGGGGTAAATTTATTTTTTATAAAGGTACAAATCTAAATAGCCCTTCCCCTTAAATGCTCTAAAATTAATCTAATTTGCGACTAAAAAAGAACGATTTTTAATCAAATAAGGTACCTTAGAACATAATTATTAACGGTTGACAAAAAATGAGTTCATTTGACATTGTTTTGCTGGTTCTAGGTGCTTTTGGTTTTTATAAAGGTTTTAAAAATGGCATCCTTATTGAAATTACTACATTACTAGCACTTATTCTTGGGTTCTATGGGGCCCAACACCTGGCCTCTTATACGGCTAGAATACTCCATGAGCAGTTCCATTGGAATCCAGAAAATTTATATCTCATTGCCATGGGACTGACATTTGTATGTATTGTTGTTGGGGTTTATTTACTTGGAAAAGCACTGACAAAAGTGGCCTCAATGATTTTATTAGGCGGAATTAACAAAATCTTAGGAGGCTTGTTTGGAATACTTAAAATGGGGGTCATTATCAGTGTACTTATCGCTTACGGACAGCAGTATTTCAATCTTTTAGAAATACTTCCTACAGCTATTTTTGAAAACAGCGTAGCAAAAGCACCCCTAGAAGAATTTGGAAGTTTTTTAGTGCAAGAAGTATTTGTATCGGAAAACCTAAACACCATTAAAGGGCTATTTTCAAAGGGCTCATAAACACAATTCCAAAATACCACCCAAAAGTGATACTGCCTATTACTTAAACTTAGCCTATAAATTATTACCTTTATATATATGTAATTTCACATTTAATAACCAAAAAGTTATAAAAATAACATTATGTCTGTAATTAACATTCAAGACCAACTAAACCTATTGGGCCTATCAAAGGAAAATTCCGGGACTAAAATTGGAAATTCATCCATAAAAGGCGGCAGTGTCATTCAGTCACATTCTCCTGTAGATGGATCGCTTATTGGCGCTGTAGACACCACAACCAAGGAAGGATACGAGGCTGTAATGAAAAGCGCTGAAGAAGCATTTAAAAGCTGGCGTGTCACTCCAGCTCCCCTTAGAGGAGAAATAGTGAGACAATTCGGAGAGCGACTAAGGACACTTAAAGCTCCATTGGGCGCATTGGTGTCTTATGAAATGGGAAAGTCCCTTCAAGAAGGGTTGGGAGAAGTACAAGAAATGATTGACATCTGTGATTTTGCCGTTGGATTGTCTCGGCAGCTTCACGGACTGACTATGCATTCCGAAAGACCGGGTCACAGAATGTATGAACAATACCACCCTTTGGGTATTGTAGGTATTATATCTGCATTCAATTTTCCAGTTGCTGTATGGTCTTGGAATACTGCATTGGCCTTAATCTGTGGTGATGTATGTGTTTGGAAACCCTCTGAAAAAACCCCACTTTGTGGAGTAGCATGTCAAAAAATATTAGCAGATGTATTAGAAGAAAATAGTATTCCTGCTGGAGTCTCCAGTCTTATCAATGGCGATTACGCTGTTGGGGAATGGATGACAGAAGACCCTAGAATGGCTTTAATCTCAGCAACAGGCTCCATTAGAATGGGAAAAATTGTCGCTCAAAAAGTAGCCGCAAGGTTAGGGAAATCCCTTTTAGAGCTCGGGGGAAATAATGCCATTATAGTAACTCCAGATGCAGATTTAAAAATGACCTTAATGGGGGCTGTTTTTGGTGCTGTTGGAACCGCAGGGCAAAGATGCACCTCTACCAGACGTTTGATTGTTCACAGCACTAAGTACGAGGCGGTAAAAGATGCTTTGATAAAAGCATATGGCCAACTTAAAATAGGAAACCCATTAGACTCAAGCATGCATATGGGTCCTTTAATAGATACTGATTCTGTAAACAACTACCTCAATGCCATTGAAAAAGCTACAAAAGAAGGTGGTAAAGTAATTGTCCCCGGTGGGGTTCTTGAAGGGGGCGCTTACAACAGCGGATGCTATGTAAGGCCTACTATAATAGAAGCGCAAAACCATTTTGAGATTGTACAGGAAGAAACCTTTGCGCCCATATTATATCTAATCAAATACGATGGAGATGTAAACAATGCTATTGAAATTCAAAATGGCGTTAAACAAGGACTCTCTTCTGCTATTATGACCAACAACCTTAGAGAAGCAGAAGCTTTTCTATCTGTTGCTGGTTCCGACTGTGGAATTGCCAATGTAAATATTGGGACCTCTGGTGCTGAAATTGGCGGTGCCTTCGGAGGAGAAAAAGAAACTGGTGGAGGAAGAGAATCAGGGTCTGACGCTTGGAAAGTGTACATGAGGAGGCAAACCAATACCATCAATTACACTACAGAACTTCCTTTAGCACAAGGAATTACTTTTGATCTATAGCACATTTCTATATATAAAAATAACAAAGGGCCCTAGGGCCCTTTGTTATTTTTATAAAACACCGTTTGGCGTTACCCATTTAAAGTGGTGCTGGTCTTGTGGAAATTTCATGCGCTCAGAAATTCTGGTTAATCGACCAGGAAGGTTCACTAAATAGTCGCGTGCTTTTTCTGCTTCATCAGAAATAGCCCTGACATTTTCAATATCCCAATAACTATTCAACTTATCTAAAATGTCTATATAATCTTTAGACGTATAAACACCCAAACGTTGGGCACAATTAGAAAACACCTCAAAAGCACTGCTTGCAGCACCTCCAGATTCTCTAAGGAAGTGAGCTGGCATAACAATTTTCTTTTTCATCATATCTGCAAATGCCAAAATCATTTGCGAAGGATCCTGTTCCATAATCAGCTTTACAAATTCTCTGTATGCTAAATGATGGCGCATTTCATCTCCTGCAATAATGGCGCACATTTTACCTAATAAATGATTGCCTGTTTTCTTAGCAAACTGCCCCACGCGTTTGTGGGAAATATTGGTGGCCAATTCTTGAAAACTCGTATACACAAAGTTTTTATATGGATCTCTGTCCGTCCCAATATCGAATCCGTCTGCAATAAGGTATTGGGTACTCTTTTCCACTTCTTTCATATTTACCCTTCCTGAGAGGTAGAGGTATTTATTGAGTACATCTCCATGTCTATTTTCCTCACCAGTCCAATGTCTAATCCATTTGGTCCATCCATTTTTATCTGCGTGTTGGTCTATTCCGTCTACATCTAAAAGCCAAGACTCATAGGTAGGCAAAGCTTCTTCTGTAATAGTGTCTGCCACCAATGTCACCCAAAGGTCATAACCAATTTCCTTAGCTCCTTCTCTTATTTGCGCTGTTTGTTCAAAAAAATCTTCTGACTGTGAATCTGGAAGAAAATCTGAAGGCTGCCATATCTCTTCAATGGGAATTAAGAATTGTTCAATAAAGCCGTCTATTTTAGGCTCTAAAGACCGCATTACTTCTAATCTAATATTGTGTTGTGACATGAAAAAAATGTGTTTTGTAGTAAAGATAAAATTTAAGGGGAGTTAAGTAACCAATATGATCAAAGGATTTTAATAAAATAGAATCCTATCACAAAATTAATTAAGAATCGTTTCTTCCTAACTCATCGGGATAATACAAATAAACTGCATGGGACTGTAAAATATTTTTGGTGTTTATTTCCATGGCAGACAAAGGACCTTTAAATGCTGCTCCGGTATCTATATTCCAAACATTAGCGCGTTTTGTAGGAACAGTTTCTCCTATCTTGTCTAAAGAACTGTGGCCAATAAATATTTCGCTGTAGCACAAAAATCGCTTGGGATATAATGGGCTATTTATAGGAATTCTAGGATCAAAAGAAATAGCGGTTTCCCAAAGAGACCTGTCCCAATAAAACATTTTTTCAAAATATTCTTTGACAACCCCTTTTTGATTGGTGAAACCGGCATGAATAAATAGCCTGTTTTTTAAATCTAAATAATAGGGTTTTAATGCTTTGTAAAATAATATATGTGCTGCTTTCTTGTCCTCAGAAACTTTCTCATAAGCAGCCACTGTAGCAGCGCCCCCATGACTGAGCCACAAATCATTTGCCTGGCCGTTTAACAGCCATTCTAAAGCCAATGAGTCGTGATTTCCCATAAGTAAAACGGTGTTGTAACGGGCTTTTAATTCTATGAGGTAATCTACCGTTTCAACAGGCTGGGACCAACCGTCTACATAATCTCCCAAAAAAATTAATCGATCCTCAGGGCTTAAAGAGAGTTTTTCCACCAGAGCTTTTAAAGCCAAATAACCTCCGTGAATATCCCCTATTACATATTCTCTCATCTCCTTTTTTTAACAAATATACATTGGTTAAAAACGTCAAAACATATATTAGTTTGTGTTTTTTATGTCTTTATTTTTGAAGGATAAGCTTTTCATTGTAATTTGCCCAAATATTACACTTGTTACACCCTCTTATTTTAAGTCATTATGCCCATTAAAAAAGTTTTCTGTATTGGTGAATTACTCATAGATTTTGTTGCTGAAAACCAAGGAAGTGATTTAAAAAAAGCCCAGACCTTTACAAAGAAGGCGGGTGGAGCCCCAGCAAATGTAGCCTGTGCAATAAATAAACTTGGGGGCTATGCCGCATTTATTGGTTGCTTGGGTAACGATGCTTTTGGAGACTTTTTATGGAAAACCTTGGAGGAACACGAAATTGACTTGAGTCTCACCCAACGGACAGATGCTTTTACCACTCTGGCTTTTGTTTCAATTGACACTAATGGAGAGAGAGACTTCGTTTTTAGCAGGGGTGCAGATAAAGAATTACAATACCAAAGCAATGTAAAACACCTTTTTAACCAACAAATGGTGCACTTTGGTGCCGCCACATCTTTTTTAGGAGGTGCCTTAGAAGAATCTTATGGCCACTATTTGTTTGACGCCCTCACACAAGATGCCTTTATTAGTTTTGACCCTAATTTTAGGTCAGATTTGTGGAAAAATAATGCAGACAGCTTTATCAAAAAATGCCTTCCATTTATAGAAAAGTCGCACCTCTGTAAATTTAGTGAAGAGGAAGCAAAATTACTCTCCGGGAAGGAAAATTTAGAGGACGCTTGTGACGCGCTTCACGAATTGGGAGCCCCTATTATTTGCGTAACAATGGGCGCCAAAGGAACTTTAGTGAGTGCTGCTAAATCTAAAAAGCAAATTGCAAGTACTGAAGTAACTCCTGTAGACACTACAGGGGCTGGGGACGCTTTTATTGGAAGTTTATTGGCCCAAATTTCTAAGCTAGACTTTCCTCTCATTGAATTATCTACTCAATTAGACCTACTTTATAATATGGTGGCAAAATCCAATAAGGTTGGTGCGCTTACTACTACAAAATACGGTGCAATAGCTGCTATTCCAGAGCTAAATGAGCTTTAATTATATTTCACTTTCCTAATAATCCTTTGGGCTTCTTTAAGATTGGTGTAGGAATTTGCATAAGTTCCTTTTAAAAAGGGTTTTATCTTTTCTAAAAGTACCTTAGCGTCCAAGAAACCGTTTAAATAACACAATAAAAGGGTTTGGGGTAGTGCGTCTATTTCTAAGCGTTCTTCTTGAGTAAATAGCCCATAATTTTGAATCTTTTTTACCAGAAATTTGCTGTTGTTAAACACATGATGCAAGAGTTTTAAATCAAAAAGAGGTGGGGCAAACATCAAGCTAGTATCTATGCGATAGGTGCCATTTTCTTTAAAAAGAATTTGGGTTTTTTCTAACGGATAATGCTTGATCTCTGTTCCCAATCCCAAACTGACATATTCTACAATGGTAAATGAATCGTTGTCAAAATCAATCATCACCTCATCTAAATCTGAATAGAAAAGTTTAACTTGTTCTGTTATTAATTCAATATCTACCCTAGAAAAATAGGTGTTGTTGTGCTGTTTTTTTGGTATTCCCGCCCAGCATACCACAAACTGATCCTTAAAAACCCTGTAATGACACTCGAGGTCTTTGTGCCTATGGTTAATGAAGTCTATAACCCCATCTAGGGTTAATTTAATATTATTTTGAGCACTTAGCTCTATAGCTGCTACAGCAGCAGCATTGAGATCTTGCAAAACTAATCCAGTCTCTTTTGGTAAGCTTATACTGCCTTCTCTTATAAAGACAGTCCCCGAGTAATATTTCCAAATGTTTTTTTTCAGACTACAAATATTCCCAGAAGAACTAATGGTAACCAAACCAATAACCTTTGCGGCTTCTAGATCTGGAAAATGGATATTTTCATAAGAAATAATAGGGGCATTATTAAGGTAAGCATTGACCAGATTTTGAATTTTAGAATCGTCAAAAAAATCCACCCCCACTATAAGGTTATCTTTATCTGAAACGCCTATAACTATAAACGATCTGTTTTTGGGATTGCTATTGGCTAAAGCACAAACATGCTTTAAAAACTTAGCTTTACCTTCTTTTGTGCCAATATTGATCATGCTTTTTTTGTCATAAAAGCTGTTTTCCCCATTATGGGAAAGTAGGCTTTTAACCAAAAGGCGCTTATTGATCATTTTTGGGTTATTGCTTCATTAACGCTCCTTAAAGAGCGTGGTGCTATTTGCTTGAGCAGTAGGCATAACGATTAGATCTGCTATATTAACATGATAAGGTCTTGAAATAACAAATCCTATCACATCTGCAATATCGCTGGCCTGTAAGGGCGCAAAACCTTTGTAAACTTGTGCGGCCCTGTCTTGATCTCCTTTAAAACGAACTTCACTAAAAGAAGTTTCTACCAGTCCCGGATGTATGGCACCCACTTTTATACCTGTACCATTTAAATCTATTCTCATGGCACTATTAATAGCATCTACAGCGTGTTTAGACGCACAATAAACATTTCCTTTGGGGTATACTTCCTTTCCTGCAGTAGATCCAATATGAATAATATGTCCTTTGTTTCTGCTGAGCATACCGGGCAAAACTGCTTTTGTAACATAAAGCAATCCTTTTACATTAATATCTATCATAGCGTCCCAATCTTCTAAAGAAGCGTCTTGAAACAAATCTAAACCATGGGCATTTCCCGCATTATTAACCAACACATCTATCTGATGAAAAGGGGCTTTTAAAGAGGCAATAGCCTCTGAAACAGCTACTTTATTTACCACATCAAATAAGAGGGTATGAACCTTTGTTTTTTTAGAAAGAGACCATGCTACTTCATTTAATTTTAGGGTATTTCTCCCACATAAAATAAGTTGGTAACCCATTTCTGCTAAATGTACTGCAGTCGCTTTTCCAATCCCACTGCTAGCCCCTGTAATTAAGGCTGTTTTTATTTCTGTGCTCATGTGTTGTTTTTCTGTACTCATTTGTCAGTTATTTATGGAATGTCATGCCCTCTAAAAGCAGCTAAAAGGTAAAACCAATCTTCTATGTCAAAGTCTATGGCAATGGCACTAATGGCTTTTTTATATCGTGCAACCTGGGTAGTTCCAATCACCGGATGAATTCCTGCAGGGTGTTTCAAGAGCCAAGCCAAAAGAAGGGCGTCTCTGCTAAGGGAATATTTTTTTTCCAGTTCAACAAAAGCCTTTTCTAAAATTAATGGATGGGACTGATTTCCTAAAATCCCACCTAAAGGCGCCCAGGCCATAGGTGTAATCTGGTGCAAAAGGCAAAAATCTAAATCTCCATTAAAAAAAGGGTCGTTTGCCTTGAGTGAAATTTCCAATTGGTTCGCGCTAACCGTAAGTTTTTGTTGAATAATGCTGGTCTGAGAAGGAGTGAAATTAGACAGCCCAAAAGACTTGATATAGCCTTTATCTAAAAGTGTTTGAACCGCCTGTTGAATCTCAATGGGATCCATTAAAGGGCTGGGCCTATGAAGCAACAAAAGATCTAAATAATCTGTTTGCAATTCCTCCAAAGAGCGTTGCACGCTATTTATTATATACTGATAGGTATAATCATAATGGTTTGTTAGAGTGTCTCTAGATTTATTTTTAAGCGCAATACCACATTTACTGATAAACTGAACAGATTCTCTTGAAATTCCACTTGCTTTAAAGCCCGATCCAAAAGCAGCTTCTGTAGTGTAATCTCCATAAATATCGGCATGATCGAAGCTTGTCAATCCCATCTCAAAAGCAGACTCAATTCTATGGGCTACATCTTTAGTAGATAAAGCTGCCCCCCAACTCCCCCAATTCATGGTGCCCACGATGATTTTAGAATATTCTGGAGAATGGTGCTTTTTAGACATAGGTGAATGTTTTAAAATTTGTTAATTCTTTGTGTTGTTCCCTAGATTGAGTAAAACAATAGATGAAATTAGGCATAAATTCCTTAAAAACTTCATAAAAACCTAGGGTTTAGTCATTTTTTAACGCTGTATTAACAAGGGGTCTGTGAATAAATTTTTTAATTGCAACGCTGTAATTTAAGTTCAGCCACAAACACCGTAAATTATCTAAACACTATGGAAGAAAAGAGTTCGATAGACATGGCGGCTATTAATGAAAAAATAGCCAATGAAAGTGCTTTTATAGACGCCTTACAATTTGAAATGAACAAAGTAATTGTAGGTCAGAAGCACATGGTAGAAAGGCTGCTAATTGGCTTATTGGGACAGGGTCATATTTTGTTAGAAGGGGTACCTGGTTTAGCAAAAACCTTAGCTATAAACACCTTAGCTAAAGCAGTAAAGGGAAGTTTTAGTAGGATTCAATTTACTCCCGATTTACTGCCTGCAGATGTTGTGGGTACCATGATTTTTAATATGAAAGAGAACGACTTCTCTATTAAAAAGGGGCCTATTTTTGCCAATTTTGTTTTAGCAGACGAAATTAACAGAGCACCTGCTAAGGTGCAATCTGCCCTATTGGAGGCCATGCAAGAAAAACAAGTTACTATTGGAGACGAAACATTTGTTTTAGATAAGCCTTTCTTAGTTTTGGCTACACAAAATCCTGTAGAACAAGAGGGTACCTACCCACTTCCAGAAGCTCAAGTAGACCGATTTATGCTAAAAACAGTGATTACTTATCCCAAAATGTCTGAGGAGCAGATGGTCATGAGGCAAGCAATGAGTCAGGCCTATGAAAAAGTAAATCCAGTCGTTAGTGTAAAACAGATTTTATCTGCTCAAGCAGCTGTTCGTGAAGTGTATATGGATGAGAAAATTGAGAAATATATATTAGACCTTATTTTTGCCACCCGTTTTCCTGAAAAATACTATTTAGAAAGCCTTAAACCTCTAATTAGTTTTGGCGCCTCTCCAAGAGGGAGTATTAACTTGGCTATGGCTGCAAAGTGCTATGCCTTTATTAAAAGAAGGGGCTATGTAATTCCTGAAGATGTCAGGGCTGTAGTTCACGATGTGTTAAGGCATAGAATTGGAATTACGTATGAAGCAGAAGCAGAAAATGTAACCTCAGAAGACTTGATCAACACCATTGTAAACGAAATAGAAGTGCCATAGGATATTTCAAAATATCGTTTAATATCCCAGACACTATTTCAATTCATATATGGAAACTAAAGATCTTTTAAAAAAGGTAAGGAAAATAGAAATAAAGACGAGAAGGCTCTCAGACCATATTTTTGGCGGAGAATACCACTCCACCTTTAAGGGTCGTGGTATGACTTTTTCAGAAGTCCGTCAGTACCAGTTTGGAGACGACGTTAGGGCAATAGATTGGAATGTAACTGCCAGACAAAACGAGCCTTATATCAAAGTTTTTGAAGAGGAACGAGAACTCACCCTAATGATGGTTGTAGACGTAAGTGGATCTGGTTTATTTGGAACAACCAATGCTTTTAAAAAAGACCTTTTAATAGAAATTACTGCAACCTTAGCTTTTTCTGCTTTGCAAAACAATGACAAAGTAGGGGTGTTACTTTTTACAGATCAAATAGAGCTTTTTATTCCTCCTAAAAAGGGAAAAAGTCATGTTCTTAGAATAATTAGAGAACTTTTAGAATTCAAACCAAAAAGTCAAAAAACAAATTTGTCCATGGCATTGAAGTACCTTGGAAATGTGCTTAAGAAAAAGGCCATTGTTTTTGTGCTTTCAGATTTTATTTCAGAAGAATACCTCCAAAGTTTAAGAATTGTAGGTAAAAAACATGATCTTACCGGTATACGTGTTTACGATCCAAAGGAGGAACAAATTCCAAACCTTGGTTTGGTTCCTGTTTTAGATGCAGAAACAGGAAAAATTAAAACCGTTGCTACCCAATCAAAAACGGTCAGAAACGCCTATGAAAAATATCAAAGAGAACGCAAAGAATACTTTGAAGAAAGTTTTAGAAAGTCTGGTTGTGGCCAAATTAGCTGCAGGGTAGATGAAAGTTATGTAAAAAAACTGTTGGGCTACTTTAAACAAAGGGGGAGATAATATGACACCGTCATTCAACAATAATACACTTAGTGCGAAGACTAAAAGTATCGTAAAAACACTTTTATTAGGACTACTTTTTTGCTGTGGGACTGCTTTTGCACAACAGCAAAAGGAACTTTTTAATCCTATAGCAGTTATAGATAGTACCGAAATTAAAATTGGAGAACAAATAGAACTCAGTATTGCTATTTCTATTGGTCCAACAGACTTGGTAGATTTTCCTACAGAAGCGCAATCATTCGCGCCACTAGAACTGGTGTCTGCTTCTAAAGTAGACTCCCTTGAGTATCAAGGAAAATTACAACTGCTTAAAAAATATGCTTTAACACAATTTGACTCTGGGTCTTATACACTCCCGAAGCAACTTGTTTTGGTCAACAATCAAGCTTATTTCACAGCCCCTTTAGACCTTAAAGTTTTAGATGTTCCTGTAGACACCTTAAAGCAAAATTTATACGATATTAAACCATTGACTTCTGTAGAAAAAATAGCTACCTACGAATGGTTGTGGCAGTGGCTATTTATTTTGTTGAGCTTGGGCACCTTAATATTTGCTTATTTAAGAAGGCTTAAGAAAAAACGTGCTACAGCGGAACAAGAACTCCCACCCTATGACAAAGCTCTTTTGGCCCTAGACCAACTAGAAAATTCTCAGTATTTAATCAAAGAAGAATACAAAGCTTACTACAGTGAACTCACAAATATTGTGAGGGGTTACCTAGAGGAAGAGGTGCATGTTGCCGCTTTGGAAAGCACTACGGACCAGCTCATTGAGCGGTTGGAACTTCTCAGAGACTCAGGAGCACTTACCCTTGAATCAGAAACAATTACACAGTTCAAACAGATTCTCCAAACAGCTGATCTTGTAAAATTTGCAAAATCAACCCCTGAAATATGGGCAGCAGAACAAGATAGAAGCAAACTGAAACAAATTGTAGTAAAAACAAAAGAATCTATTGCCCCACCTACTGAAGAAGAGCTGGCTGAAATTGCAGCAAGTGAATGGGCAAAAAAAGCCAATGAAATAAACAGGTCTAGAAAAAGAAAAATTGTGCTAGCCACTGCAATTTTTCTATCACTGTGCTTTGCTACGGTTGCTTATTTAGGTCCTCAAAACATCTGGGATACGTTGCTTAGAAATCCTACAAAAATTTTACTAGAAAAAGATTGGATAAAAAGTGAATACGGAGTACCTGCTATTGTCATAGAAACCCCAGAAGCCCTAGAACGCTCACTGGATATTGAATTGAATACAGGGGAGAAATCTGTACAGCGATTTTATTATAAACATCCAAAAGGGGTGCTTTTTGTAACTATAGAAACGAAAACATTGGTTTCTGAACAAGAACCTGATTTTAACGCATTAACAGAGCAAGGGCTTAAAAATCTTGAATCCTTAGGAGCTAAAAATATCATTACAAAACAGGAGAATTTTGAAGCTCAAGAAGGGGTCAAGGGGATTAAAACCTTTGGAACTGCAGACTTTGCTTTAAATGGAGATAGTTCACTTACTAAAGAAGACTATATTTTACTTTACTTTGGTGGTAAAGGATTTGTACAATCAATAGGTATGAGATGGATTGACAAAGATGAATACGCCGAACAGATTTCGCAAAGAATTATGGAAAGTATTGCTTTTGAAAAAATGCCTTCGCCTCAAAACCTTAAATAATTAGCTTAAAAGAACTTTTTAATATGTTTCAAAGTCCCTTCGCAAACCCAGAATTTTTATGGCTCTTATTGGTCATTCCATTGTTGGTAGCATGGCAATTATTGAAGCAAAAAAAATCACTAGTGCCTCTTAAAATGCCTAGTACAAAAGGTTTCAATAACAGTATTTACAACCGCTTAAAACCCATACTATTTGTGTTGAGATTATTGTCAATAAGCGCTTTAATTATTGGTCTTGCAAGACCTCAAAACAGCTCAGAAAGCACTAAGACAGAAACCACAAAAGGTATAGACATAGTTATGGCCATAGATGTGTCCTCTAGTATGTTGGCTAAAGATTTAAGCCCGAATAGATTGGTTGCTTTAAAAGAAGTAGCCTCTAATTTCATAAAAGACAGACCCAATGACAGGATTGGTTTAGTTGTTTATGCGGGAGAAAGTTACACCAAGACCCCTATTACCTCAGATAAAAGATTGGTTTTACAAGCCTTAAAAGAGATTCAATACGGAGAGTTAACAGACGGAACAGCAATTGGAATGGGCTTGGCTACTTCTGTGAATAGACTAAAAGACAGTAAAGCATTGAGCAAAGTAATTATACTATTGACAGATGGTGTAAATAATGCAGGCTTTATTGAACCTGCTACCGCTGCAGAATTGGCAGTTGAATATGATATAAAAACATATACCATTGGTCTTGGAACCAATGGCAATGCGCTTTCCCCAATTGCTTACAACCCAGATGGAAGTTTCAGGTACGGAATGGCAGAGGTTCAAATAGATGAGACCTTATTAGAGCAGATAGCCAACTTAACAGGAGGCAAGTATTTTAGAGCAACAGATAACCAAAAATTAGAAGCTATTTATAATGAAATAAACAGTTTAGAAAAGACAGAAGTAGCCACTTTTAAGTTCTATGCATATGAAGAGAAATTCAGGCCTTGGGCTATTGCGGCTCTTGTCTTTTTCCTAATAGAATGGTTGTTAAAGAACAGCCTGTTTAAAAGTTTTATTTAATAAAGACATGATTCAATTTGATCAGAAAATATATTTCTATGCCCTAGTGCTGCTACCCTTAATGCTATTGGTGTTTTTGGGAGTACAGCTATGGAAAAAAAAGACGCAAAACAATTTTTCAGATACTGCGCTGTTAAAAAAATTGGCCCCAAAAAAATCCACCTTCAAAGCGCCCTTTAAATTTACCCTTCAAATTTTAGGGGTAACGGCAATTGTGGTTGCCCTTGTAAATCCAAAGGCGGGAACAAAACTAGAAACTGTTAAGAGAGAAGGAGTAGACATTGTATTCGCTGTAGACGTCTCCAAAAGTATGTTAGCAGAAGACATTGCGCCCAATAGAATGGAAAAAGCCAAAAGACTGGTCTCTGAGATTATCAATGAACTGGCGAGTGATCGCATTGGAATAATTGCGTATGCAGCGCAAGCCTACCCTCAGTTACCGATCACAACAGATTTTGGCGCTGCAAAAATGTTTCTACAAGGGATGAATACAGACATGCTCTCTTCCCAAGGTACTGCAATTTCAGATGCCATTGAGCTGGCCACTACGTATTACAACGACGCGGCTCAAACAAACAGGGTACTCTTTATAGTCTCTGACGGAGAAGACCATTCAGATGGAGGTGCCGCTAATGCAGTATCAAAAGCAATTGATGCTGGAATTAAAGTATTTACAATAGGCGTTGGAACAGAAAAGGGCGCTCCAATTCCATTAAAGAAGAAGGGAATCGTAGAAAGTCTAAAAAGAGACTCAGAAGGTGAGGTAGTCATTACAAAGAGAAATACCGAGACATTAATTGAAATAGCCTCAGCGGGAAATGGCATTTATATAGACGGAGAAAATACGGCTAATGCTGTAGCTATAATCAAAGAACAGCTAAACCAAATGGATAAAATGGCATTTGAAGCAAAGCAATTCTCTGACTATAAAGACCAATTTCAATGGTTTTTAGGCTTAGGGCTTTTAATGCTTTTTTTAGATCAAATTATTTGGGAGGGAAAAACTGGATGGATTTCAAAATTAAATTTATTTAATGAAAAAGAAAATGAGACAGCAGCTTAATAAATTATGGCTTTTGGGATGTTTAATTGTGGGGCTAAGTAGCTTTGCACAAGAAAACAAGCAAAATCTATCCGAGATATCTCTTGACACTAAAAAGGAAGGGGTCAAGAAATCTGTTAACCCTAAAAAAATTATAGAAGCACACAACCTCACTTATAAGGGGAATGAATCTTTGAGTGAAAATTCCTTTGTAGCCGCAGAAAAGTCTTATAGAACAGCCATTGGTATAAACCCTGAAGATGCTACACCTGCTTATAACTTAGGAAGTGCATTGTACCAAAAAGAGGCTTTTGAAGAAGCTTTAACCCCATTAAAAAAAGCCGTAATTGCGGGAAAAAACAAGCGGGAAAAACACTCTGCACTGCACAATTTAGGAAATGCTTTTATGAAGAACAAAAGCTATGAAAAAGCCGTGGAAACATATAAAGAAGCCCTTAGAAACAATCCTACAGACAACGAGACAAGGTATAATTTAGCCCTTGCCAAAGAAATGCTCAAGAAAGAACAACAAAAACAAGATAAAGACCCCGACAAAAAAGACCAAAAGGATTCAGACAAAAAGGATCAAGAAGACCAGGAAAATAAAGATAAAGAAGACCAAGAGGGAGATCAGAAAAAAGATCCAAACGGCGATCCTGATAAAGGAGACGGAGAGAAAAAAGACGAAGATTCCGAACCAAAAGACCCCTCAGAAGAAGAAAAAGAAGAACAGAAAAAAGGAGATGGAGAAGATAAAAAAGAAACCCCTCAAAAACCCAAAGAAGACCAAGGAAAACCTAAAGAACGTAAAAGTCAACTCTCCCCTCAGCAAATTCAAAACTTGTTAGATGCTATGCAAAATGCAGAGAAAAAATCTCAAGAAAAACTAGAGGGTAAAAAAATTAAAGGAGCTCCTGTAAAAACTAAAAAAGATTGGTAATGCCCTTAATTACAAAAACATATTTATTTCTTTTATTAGGTGTGGCCACGCTCTTTGGAGGAGGTTCGTGGAAAGACAATCAAGACCCTGTAAGCTTTAAAGTGGTGTTGAGTAAAAGCAGCATGGGTATTAACGAGCGTATTCGAGTAGACTTTGTAATGAACAAGGATGGGGACAACTTTATTCCGCCCTCTTTTGAAGATTTTAAGGTGATTATGGGACCCTCTCAAGCTATAAGCTCTTCTTGGGTAAATGGGGTTAGGAGTTTTTCAAAAACTTTTTCATATACCATAGCGCCTACTAGAAAAGGAAGTTTAACCATTGCGCAAGCCCAGATAGAAATAGACGGAACAATTTATAAAACATCTGCCCAAAAAGTGACTGTTACAGATGCCGTGAAAAAGCCAAGTGAAGATATGACTGCAGAAGATGTGGCCAATGAAAATCTATATTTGGTAGCAGAGGTCTCTAATACAAATCCTTACCTCAACGAAATGGTTACTGTAGTCTATAAACTATATGTTGGTGCAGATATTAGTGTTACAAATTTTAGACCTGTAGACAACCCAACCTTTAATAATTTTTGGAATCAAGACATACCAGTCACTCAATACACCTTCCAATCTGGCACATATAACGGTAAACCCATGCAATATGTAGCCTTAAAAAAAGTCGTATTATACCCTCAAAAATCAGGAGAACTTCAATTGGAGCCATTGGTGCTAGATATTACCGCAGAAGTTCCCACCAATAGAAGAGACTTCTTTGGAGGAAGACTATATGCGCAAACCAATAAAACAGTAACAGCCGGCAATAGAGTCATTCAGGTAAAACCCTTGCCTGAGGCAGGTAAACCCGATTCATTTAATGGTGCAGTCGGAAGATTTGATTTCTTTGTAAGAACGTCTAAAAACATTTTGAATGCCAATGAATCTCTTCAGGCGGTCGTGGAAGTAACTGGAAATGGAAACTTAAAATTATTCCAACTACCTGAACTTAAACTTCCGGCGGCAGTGGAAGTGTATGAGCCAGAATTTGAAGAGAAAATCACAACAAATTTATCCGGAATGAAGGGTAAAATCAGTAATAGCTATACTGTAGTACCTGCATACAAAGGAAAATACCCAATTCCATCTGTCGATTTTAGTTATTTTGATCCTTCTCTAGACAAATATATAAGCCTTACTGCAGCGCCTGTATTGTTAAATGTCATTGAAGGACCCACTTACAATGAAAACCCTAGAAATGATAATGCTACGGCTACTACAACAACCAAACAAGTCATTGAAGAAAACAGTGCATTTGGTTTTATTAAAACAAAAACAAGCTTGATCCCAATGGCGCAAAGCAGCTTTTTTAACAGCAAAAGTTTTTGGTTGTTGTGTTTAATTCCTTTTGCCATACTTCTATTAACGGTATTAATACACCAATTAATTACAACAAAAAAAACAGATCAAGCTTCTGCCCTGAGTAAGAGGTCGCAACGATTGGCTAAAAAATTCCTCTCAGAAGCCAAAGGGAAAAAAGCAGACAAAGACGCTTTTTATGTGGCTCTTGAAAAAGGACTACAGCTTTACCTCAAAGGAAAATTAACATTAGATAATGCAGATTTTAGCAAAGAAAACATCTACAATATCTTTACTCAAAAATCTATTTCTACAGAAACCACAGGCTTGTTAATTACTCTATTAGAGCACTGTGAAGCGGCAAGATACAGCCCATTTACAGCTGTTGAAATTGAGGAAGACTATCTAAATGCAATAAGTGCAATAAGTCAATTAGACGCGAAATTATAATGGTAAAATTAAGGTTCGCAATGAAAAAAAATGCCACAATGACGCCAAATGAAAAACCTTACAACTTGAAGCATTCGCTTAAAGTGCACATGAATTGGTTTGTGTTTTTTTTGCTGTTGTGCCAATTAGCAATTTTTCCTGTATTAGCCCAAAATAATGCACAAAATAATTTGATTAAAGGCAATGCAGAAAAAAATCTTGAGGTCAAAAACAACGAAACAACGAAAGCACAAAGTCAAGAAATGGCTTTTTTTAATGCGGCCACTCAAGCATATAACGCATCTAATTTTGAACTAGCGATTGATTATTACGAAAAAATAATTGCTGCCGGATACCACAGTCCAGAGTTGTATTACAACCTAGGGAATGTGTATTACAAACTAAATGAAATAGCACTCAGTATCTATTATTTTGAAAAATCTCTGCTGCTAAACCCAAATGATCAAGAAGTCATTAAAAACTTGGGGTTTGCCCAAAAAATGACCCTTGACGCCATTCCTTCTAAAGAAGTCAATGGGATTGGAAAAGCCTATTTAAAAGTCATTAAATCCCAAAGTGAAGATCAATGGGGCTATTTGTGTATCCTTTTGGTCTTTATTTCAATAACACTTTATTTATTGTACTATTTTGCCAATACCTCGCTGGCAAAAAGATTTTTCTTTACCACCGCTATTCTTGTAGTTCTATTGAGTGGATTATCTTACATAAACGCTTCCTTAGTAGGAAAAGAGACTCGAAAAGACCATCCAGCCATTGTTTTTGAAACAGCCAAAGTGCTCTCTGAACCAAATTCAAGTGGGATTGAAGCGTTTGAATTGCATGAAGGAACAAAGGTTCAAATTTTAGACAGTTTTACTAATTGGTATAAAATTCAAATTGCAGACGGTCAAATTGGCTGGTTATTACAAAACCAAATTAGACCCTTAAAAGAATAATTCTTTGTTTTATTTTTTTCATCTTTGTAAGGATGGGTTATAAACAAAATATTAAAATTTGGGTGATAGGAACTTTGCTCTTATGGCTTTTTAGTGCGATTATGCCTGCGGTTTCTATTTATGTCTTTCAAGAGAGCGATCAAATTTCCATGAATGGAACATTAGAAGAAGAACAACAAGGAGAAGAAAAAAAAGAGGATCAAAAAAAAGAGTGGATCTCCTATCAGACTTTAATCAATTATTCTACAAAAACAACTCCCTTAATAACCCATAGTTCTGTACTACAGAAATTGTACAAGAGCCCTACAAATACGATTGTTCTACCGCCTCCAGAGTTACTGTAATACCTTTGCAATAACAACTCAACTATTTACTTTTTACCTTTTCTTCTTTATGGGAGTAAAAGGTGAACATCATAAAACAACAACAACTTATGTTTAAAAATATAAAACAAGACATTCCTGCGAGTATTGTCGTTTTCTTCGTTGCACTCCCCCTTTGTTTGGGTATTGCGTTAGCCAGTGGAGCCCCTCTTTTTTCAGGGCTAATCGCGGGTATTGTAGGTGGAATCTTGGTAGGATTCTTGAGCGGATCTGAAATTGGAGTTTCAGGACCTGCTGCAGGTCTAGCTGCAATAGTGCTTACAGCAATAGGAACCTTAGGGGGGTTTGAGAACTTCCTATTGGCAGTCGTTTTAGGAGGCGCTATACAAATTGTCTTTGGGCTTTTAAAAGCAGGAGTCATAGGGTATTACTTTCCATCTTCAGTGATTAAAGGTATGCTCACAGGTATAGGAATTATAATTATTCTAAAACAAATCCCACATTTTTTTGGCTATGATGCAGACCCAGAAGGCGACTTTGCTTTTATGCAAATAGATGGTCAAAATACTTTTTCTGAAATATTAGCCCCCTTGAAGGGCGTTCAGACTGGTCCTACAATTATAGCTATTATAGGTTTGGGAATTTTATTGCTTTGGGATAAAATTTTGTCTAAAAAGGGTAAAATATTCACCTTAATACAAGGTCCATTAGTAGCTGTAGTGATTGGAATTATTTACTTTATTGTCACTAAAGATTCCGAAGGACTCTCCATTAAAGCCAGCCATTTGGTGCAGGTTCCGGTCCCAGAGGACTTAGCTTCATTTAAAGCACAATTTACCAGTCCTAATTTTTCTGGAATTGGAAATCCTGAAGTTTGGATTGTAGCATTTACCATAGCTTTAGTAGCCAGTTTAGAAACCCTGTTGTGTGTAGAGGCCACGGACAAATTAGATCCGGATAAAAGGGTTACTCCAACCAACAGAGAATTATTGGCTCAGGGTGCAGGAAATATGTTTTCTGGACTCATTGGTGGGTTACCTGTAACACAAGTAATCGTCAGGAGTTCAGCAAATATTCAATCTGGAGGGAAAAGTAAATTAGCCGCTATTTTACATGGTTTTTTATTGCTCATTTCTGTAATGGTAATTCCTAAATTACTCAATATGATCCCACTTTCTGTATTGGCTTCTATACTATTAATAGTTGGGTATAAATTAGCAAAACCGGCATTGTTTAAAAAAATGTACCTGCTAGGATGGAAACAATTCATTCCTTTTATAGTGACTGTAATGGGAATTATATTTACAGACTTACTGATAGGAATTGCTTTAGGTCTGGCTGTTGGCGTAATTGTTGTTTTGATTAAAAGTTTTCAAAACTCTCACTTTTTACACATTGAAGACAATAGCAATGAATCCCATAAAATTAAAATGACCTTAGCAGAAGAAGTTACTTTTTTCAACAAGGGTGCTATTTTAAAAGAACTGGATCAATTACCCCATGACAGCCATCTGGAATTAGACGTTAGAAAAACCCGATTTTTAGATTATGATATTATTGAAATTCTTGAAGATTTTGCTGCAAAAGCGGTCATGAGAAATATCAATATTACTTTAATTTCAGAAAACGGAACAGTCTCTAATCCAGAAAGTTTTATTTCATTTTTTAACCTGAGCTCCAAAAAGGCTTAACCAAAAATATCTCTTATGAAACTAGATAAAGTATTTAAAAACAATGAGGCTTGGATTAAAGACAAACTCAGCACAGATAACAACTATTTTGAAGAATTGGGCAAAGGACAGAGTCCAGAATTGCTCTATATAGGGTGTTCAGACAGCCGTGTAACTGCAGAAGATCTCATGGGCTTAGGTCCAGGAGAGGTTTTTGTGCATAGAAATATTGCCAATATGGTCATAAGCATAGACCTTAATGTAATGTCAGTAGTCAATTACGCCGTAGACCACTTAAAAGTAAATCACGTAGTGGTTTGTGGCCACTATGCCTGTGGTGGTGTAAAAGCAGCCATGCAATCTGCAGATTTAGGGATTTTAAATCCGTGGCTCAGAAATATTAGAGATGTGTACAGAATTCACAGAGACGAATTAGATGCCATAGCAGATGAGGACAAACGATACGACCGTTTGGTAGAGCTCAATGTGCAAGAACAGTGTGTTAACTTGATCAAAACAGCTACGGTACAAAAAGCTGCTAGAGATAGGAATTTAAAAGTACATGGCTGGGTATTTGATGTTCATACAGGAAGGCTCATAGATCTAAAAATAGACTTTGAAGGAATTTTGAAAAACATCATGGAAATATACCATTTAGACTAAACAATAAAATAACACTGGTTGTTTTATCAATAGCCATCGCAAAGCGATGGCTATTTTTTTAATCGTCTTGAACATCACAAGGGTTTTCCAAAATAAACGCTTTGGATTACCTAGAAAATCTTAAATTTGTCCCTCAATCTTAAGCGCTGAAAAAGCCTGGAGGAAAAGCACATGATAGACCAATTAGAAAAACACATAGAGAGGGTAAAAGCTTTTGAATCAAAAGATTCAGGGGCTATTGAAGCATTTAGAATAGAATTCTTAGGAAAAAAAGGGGTTTTAACAGATCTTTTCGCAGCCTTTAAATCTGTTCCTAATGAAGAAAAAAAAGTGTTTGGTCAAAAACTCAATGAACTAAAGATTGCTGCGACAGAAAAGATCAGCACTCTCAAAGAAGCATTAGAGGAAACCGCAACAGTTTCAGGTCTATACGGAGATTTAACCAGACCTGGAAGTCCCCTTGAAATAGGTTCAAGACACCCAATTTCTATTGTGAAAAATCAAATAATTGATATTTTTTCTCGCATTGGATTTAATGTGTCAGAAGGTCCAGAAATGGAAGATGATTGGCACAATTTCACCGCCTTAAACTTGCCCGAATACCATCCGGCAAGAGACATGCAAGACACCTTTTTTATTCAAACAGATCCGGATATTCTCCTAAGAACACACACATCTTCTGTTCAGGTGCGGTATATGGAAAACAATACTCCTCCCATTAGAACAATCTCTCCGGGAAGGGTATTTAGAAATGAAGCCATCTCTGCCAGATCCCATTGTTTCTTTCACCAAGTAGAAGGCTTATACATAGATAAAGACGTTTCTTTTGCAGACTTAAAACAAACTTTACAATACTTTACTGAGTCTTTATTTGGCAAGTCTAAAATTAGATTGAGACCCTCTTACTTTCCTTTCACAGAACCCAGTGCAGAGGTAGACGTTTATTGGGGCTTAGAGACAGAAACAGACTATAAAATGACTAAGGGTACCGGTTGGCTGGAAATTATGGGTTGTGGTATGGTAGATCCTAATGTACTTAGAAATTGTGGCATTGATCCAGAGGAATATTCTGGTTTTGCCTTTGGAATGGGTATAGACAGAATTGCCTTATTACTGCACCAAATTTCTGATATTAGACTATTGAGCGAAAACGACATTCGTTTTCTGTCTCAATTCAAGGGCAGTTTTTAGAAATTACTTCCAATCTTTGTAAGGATGTTGGCTTAGAGAAGCGTTGTAATATTTCTTTTCTCCTGTGACCTCTACCCCGAGCCAAGCTGGTTTTTCAAAGGCTTGATCAGGATCCGACAGTTCCACCTCAGCTATAACAAGCCCCTGATTGTCTCCATAAAAAACATCCACCTCAAAATGGTGATATCCTACAGACACTACATGTCTGGTCTTTTCTATTTTACCAGGCAAACAAAGTTTAAATAAGGCTTCTGCAGCTTCTTTTGACAAGGGGTTCTCCCATTCAAATCTAGACACACCCCCATCAGTAGAAATTCCTTTCACGGTTATAAACCCTCCAGTCTCTTCTACCCTAATACGAACTGTTCTGTTGGGATCTGTTGACAAAAATCCTTGCTTAATAGCCCTACTGGTCACAACTTCATTTTCATAACTCTGGTCTTTGACTAAAAATTTGCGTTCTATTTCTATCATTTTGCACATTTAAAAAATAAGTATAAACTATCCCAGAAAAAGCTCTGGAGGTGTGTATCAACTAAAAAACACCAATTTCTAATACTGGGCTATTTCTATTAGTTTAGAAGAAGTGACGCTTTTAGTCTCATAAGGCGTATTGGCTAGCCAAATCATGGCCTTAGCAATATCTTTGGCTTGAATGGGCTTATATTCTTTCAAAGGACCATACCAAATGAAAAACAAACCCTTCATAACACCTTTTAATAGAAGTTCCCCCAAACGAAACTCTTTTCTAGCTCCCAGTATTAATGAAGGCTGAACAAAATGAATCTTAGGTAATTCAAGCGCTAATAGCTGGTTTTCCATAGCGCCTTTCATCTGACTATAAAAGTTTTTAGACTGCGCATTGGCTCCTAATGCAGAAACTACTAACACCGCCTCAAAGGAAGCCTCTCTAGCCTGAGAAGCAGCTAGCAAAGGAATCTCCACATCTATTTTTTTATAGGCTGCCATCTGCGGTGTCTTATGTTTAGTACTCCCTAAACAACAATACAAATGATCTCCTTTAATAGGATGCTCTTTCAAGCCTTCTTCTAGATCTGAATAAAGAGTTTCCTTTATTTTATAGTGATCAAAGTCTAGGGCCGTTCTTCCTATGAGATGAATTTGATCGTATCTGTAGTCTTGTATCAGCTGCAACACTAAAGCCTTTCCCACAACTCCGGTGGCACCCAATACTACCGCTACTTTTCCCATTTGAACCATACGCTAAAGATACGCTTTTGAAAGAAAATAAGCTTGGAATCTATATCTTTGAAAAAAGCTTTTTAATGTCTCTCTCCCCTCCCTTTAGAAAAATAATCCATGTAGACATGGATGCTTTCTTTGCCTCAGTAGAGCAGTTAGACAATCCTTCATTGAGAGGGCTTCCTGTGGCAGTGGGTGGGGGTGGCAAACGAGGGGTCGTTGCCGCCGCCTCCTATGAGGCTAGAAAATTTGGAGTGCGTTCTGCCATGTCTGGAATAATGGCTAAAAGGCTTTGTCCAGACCTGATCTTTGTACCTCCTAGATTCGATCGATACAAAGAGATCTCAAATCAAATTCGCCTTATTTTTCACGAGCATACAGATTTGGTAGAACCCTTATCTTTAGATGAAGCTTATTTAGATGTAACCCAACACAAAAAAGGAACCCCGTCTGCCACACTCATTGCGCAAGACATTAGGGAAACCATTTTAAAAAGGACAGGGCTGAATGCCTCTGCCGGAGTCTCTATAAATAAGTTTGTCGCAAAAATAGCCAGTGATATTAACAAGCCAAACGGACAGAAAACCATTCCTCCTGAAGCGGTTTTGTCATTTCTTGAAACATTGGATATTCGAAAGTTTTTTGGAATTGGAAAAGTGACTGCAGATAAAATGTACGGATTAGGAATTTTTACTGGAGCAGACTTAAAGAAACATTCAGAAGATTTCTTGATAGAGAACTTTGGAAAGAGTGGTCGCTATTTTTACCAAGCCGTCAGAGGCATTCACCCCTCTGAAGTAAAACCAGAAAGGATTCAAAAATCTATTGGAGCAGAGCGAACTTTTAGTGAAAACATTAGCAGTGAAATTTTCTTGAAAGAAAAAATAGACGCTTTGGCAGAAGAACTATCCAGGCGGTTAAAGAAAAATAAGGTCTCCGGAAAAACCATTACACTCAAACTGAAGTACTCAGATTTTAATACTCAAACTAGGTCCAAAACAATTCCTTACTTTATATCTAGTAAAGATTTAATTCTAGAGAATGCTTTGGACTTGCTCTACCAAGAAAATTTAAATAACTCCGTTCGCTTAGTGGGTATTTCTATGGGAAAACTAAATAATGAAAAAGCAACTCCTATAAAACAGCTTCCTGTAAGTGTGCAATTGCACATTGATTTCTAAACAAGGAAGTCATTTCTGAATCTAAAGAAGATATTGATTTTTGACCCTAAAGTAAGCAGGTCACTTTAGTGCTAAAAGGGCTTTTGGTCAAATGCCTCATAAAAAAAGCCGCTTACATATATGCAAGCGGCTTTTTTATATAAAATATACATTAAGAAATAGTTGAAACCCTTAAGGTGTTCACCATTCCTTTTTCTTTTAAAGGCATAGACGCTAGGTTAATAATAGTATCTCCCTGAGTCACATAACCTGCTTTTCTAGCTATCTCATTTAAATCTGCAATGGTCTGATCGGTAGACACCATACTGTCGTAATAGAAGGCTTGCACCCCCCACAATAAATTCAACTGTGTTAAAATACGCTTGTTAGAAGTAAATACTAAAATGTGTGCCGACGGTCTCCAAGCAGAAATCTGATAGGCAGTATACCCACTATTGGTCAAAGTAGCTATGGCGGTTGTTTTCATTTCATTGGCCATAATAGCCGCGTGGTAACAAACAGATTTGGTCACATACCTTCTGCTTAAATTTACCGGAGGGGTCAAGGGCACTTGGATGAGTTCTGAATGCTCTACGGCACGAAGAATACTGCTCATTTTTTCAATCACTTGAACAGGATATTGACCTACAGAAGTCTCACCAGAGAGCATCACTGCGTCTGCACCATCCATGACCGAGTTGGCCACATCATTTACCTCTGCTCTTGTTGGTGTAAGACTATCTATCATAGTCTCCATCATCTGAGTAGCAATTATAATTGGCTTGCGAGCATGTTTGGCTTTAAGGACTAATTGCTTTTGAATTAAAGGCACTTCCTCTGCTGGGATTTCAACACCCAAATCTCCTCTGGCCACCATTAAGGCGTCCGTGTATTCAATGATCTCGTCAATATTTTCAATAGCTTCAGGCTTTTCTATCTTAGAGACAATCGGAATTTTTAAGTCCGTATGCTTGGCAATTAACTCTTGTAAATCTTTTAGATCTTGGCTAAAACGCACAAAAGACAAGGCGATCCAATCCACTTTTTCTCCAATGGCAAAAATGGCGTCTTCTACATCCTTTTCCGTTAATGCTGGAAGAGAAATTTTAGTGTTGGGCAAGTTTACCCCTTTTTTAGATTTCAAAGGGCCTCCTTGAACTACCTTAGTGACTACCTCATCTTTACCGTTGGTACTCACTACCTCAAAGAGTAATTTACCGTCGTCTAACAAGACTTTTTCTCCCACTTTTACATCCTGAGGGAAACTGTCATAGGTCATATAGGCCCTTGTAGCTGTTCCTACAAATGGTGCTCCTGTAGCAAAGGTCACTTGGTCTCCAGGCGCTACTACAATACCTTCTTCCATAACACCTACACGAAGCTTTGGTCCTTGAAGGTCTGCTAAGATAGAGGTGTAAACTCCTAACTCATCGTTTAATTCACGAATCATTTTAATGCGTGCACTCACATCAGAATAGTCTGCATGAGAAAAATTAATTCTGAAGACGTTTACACCCTCTTTAGCTAAATTTGTTAAAATTTCTTTAGATCCTGTAGCAGGTCCTAATGTTGCAACGATTTTAGTTTTTTTATAATCTGTCATATTAAAATATTAAAAATGTAAAATAATTAATTTTAAGTGTGCTTTCTATATATAGCATGGCTATGTTTCTATGAAAATTAATTTAACATTCAAAACAATACAAATAAAGTATATTTGTTTTTCATGAGTAAATCTTTAAAAGCAATTATACCTGTGGCAGGAATTGGGACAAGATTACGTCCACACACACATACAGTTCCTAAGTCCTTGATACCAGTAGCTGGTAAGCCCATTTTAGGCCATATTATGGACAAATTGACCAATGCTGGAGTATCCAAATTCATTATTGTAATTGGTTATTTGGGAGATAAGATAGAAGAGTTTATTACCAAGAAATATCCAGATGTGGAAGCCACATTTGTAATACAAACTGTTGGAAAAGGGGTGGGTCACGCCATATACCTTACTAAAGAACATTGGACTGCCAAAGATGATTTATTAGTGGTTTTTGGTGATACGATTGTAGAGGTAGACTTACAAAAATTTCTACAAAGTGAAACAAATAATTTGGGTGTGATGAAGGTGGAAGACCCTCGCCAATTTGGAGTAGCTGAATTGAATGAGCAACATCAAATCACTAAGTTGGTTGAAAAACCAACTATGCCTAAATCTAACTTGGCTTTAGTTGGCCTTAACTTTATAAAAGACAGCGCTTTGTTCTTGGATTGCCTCAATGAAATTATTGCCAAAGAAATTAAAACTCAAAATGAGTATCACCTTACAGATGCATTGATGCGCATGATAGAGAAAGGCTCAAGGTTTAATATTACCGAAGTTGACAACTGGTTTGATTGTGGTAAGAAGGATATTATTCTAGAAACAAATCGAACACTTTTGCAGCATAATGAGAAACAAAAAGACCGCAACGAATCTAAAATAACTAATACCATAATAGTGGAACCTGTTTATATTGCTCCATCAGCGGTAATTAAAAATAGTATCATTGGTCCCCATGTTTCCATCGGGCAGGGGGCAATAGTTGAAAATTCTATTATGAATAACAGTATTATTGGTCCCAATTCTCATATTCAGTATGTGGTACTTAAGGATTCTTTAATAGGAAATGATGCAAGCCTCAAAGGGTTCATGCAAAGTCTTAATCTGGGAGATAGTGCAGAAGTGAATTTTGGGTAGAACAGTGGCGAGCAACCTGTTTCGATTTTTCTTAGCGTCAGTTTTAGCGGAGTCGAAAAAATGTGGTTGAATCAAAGAAGAGAAATATTTTCGATGATTCTTTGCTGCGCTCAGAAGTTTAACCCAAGATGCTAAGGCGTCAGTACTTCCTAAACCTCTTATTTTAAAATAAAAGTGCTGTCTATCAATTGATAGGAACTATTTTTTTGAAGTTTAAAGTACCTGTTATTGAGATTGTTTTGTGGCATGGGCGGCATAAAAACGTGTCTAAAGGTATCTTTATAAAAGCTTTTGGCTTTTTCTTTTATGGGGTAGAGTGTAAATGAATTTGGATTACTCCAACTTGAAAGAATTATGCTTTCATAGGGCAGAGCCCACACCCCTAACATCGTAGAAGCATCTATTTGAGAATCATGAATGTATGCTTTGTCATAACTTTTATTCAGGACATTTACTTTGCTCTTTAAGTTGGAGATCCTATTGGTATATTTTTCAGAAGCACTATCAATGGTCCAGAAACTGGCGAATAGAACGAAGGGAATAAGAACACTCAAAAATATTTTATTAATCCATTGATCATAGAAATAGACCATTGGGTAAAGGCAAACAAAATTTAGAAGCAAGAGTGATTTTTGAATCATCATATGACTTTCACCTGAGGAATTTACAACTGCAAGTAGAAAGTAAGTACCTGCTATGGCAAAAAGGTAGGCTGCCAGTTCTTTTCTTAATCCTTGGCGGTACAAGTGAGCCGAGGTGAGATAGACTATAATGATAACCAATTTGTATACCTGTCCAAGATGACCTTTCATATATCCGTGTAAGAAAGAATTATAGAAGGTATCGATATTGGCCACTTTGGAGTAAAATCCTGCTTCGTAGGATGAATTCCCTAGCAGAGCACTTTTAAGGAAATAGAGTACTCCCATAATAATGAAATGCTGAAAATAGACCTGGTTCTTAAAACTCCAGTAAAAGAGATTGATGATTCCAAAATACAGGATAAATACGGGATGACTAAAAGTTCCAAGTATTAAAACGACAATAGTCCAGATGAGTTTTTTGCTGTTATCCAACTCTTTTGTTAGCATTATTGCAGCGTATAAAATGCCAAAACCAAGAGCTAAGCGAGTTTCTGTTACCATGTCAAAGAAGTTCTCGTGCATGGCCAAAAGCATACAGGCTAAATAAATAACTCCCAATCCCTTTTGTTTAAAAAGATGTTTGGTAAGCCAATAGATAATGCCATGAATAAATAAATATCCGAAACTAAGCAATCCGGCTACTATGGGAATACTTGCACCTATCTTGGCTGCCAATACTGCCAATATCTGTGGAAGCACTGCGGCATACCTATAATGTTCTATCCTGAAATTTTGCGAATCTAGTATATTAAAAAGCAGATAGGCATTGTCTAGGTAAAGAGTGCGCTCTTGGTAGAACACCACTCCCAAAGCCAAGAAACAACAAGCAATAAAATCATACACATCGTACTTTTTGGTTTTTTCTTGAAAAGTAGAAAAGGTATTGACGTAGTTGAGCATTGAAATGCAAATATAAGGTTTGGAATTCAGGATTAATGCTTGTTCTATCCGTAAAGCGTTTTATCCGATTAGTGGTAAGTTTTTTCTCAGGCCTCTTATACAAGGTATCCTTATCTTCGTATCCCATGGAAAACTACCTGTATTTACTTCTTGTGAACCCGTTTTGCTACGGAGCTATATTTTTATTGGTAATATACCTAGGAGGCAAGCCAAAGAAAAGAAATGGACTTTATGGATACCGAACTTTTAGGTCGATGAAAAGTGAAGAATCATTTAAGCTTGCAAACGAATTGTTTTTTCCTAGGTTCAAAATGGTTTCCTGGGGAATGGTGGTTTTGGGTCTCAATTTCCCGCTGATTAGCAAGAGTCTAGAATTAAATCTGAAACTTGGCCTTTTAACTTTAACATTGGGACTTGGGTTGATGATTTGCCAAATTGAACGTAAGCTCAAAAAGGAAGTTTGGGTGATTACTTGCTGTTTATCTTTTTAACCTAAAAATCAGGCCGATTCAATATGGCATCCCAAATAAGGGCTTGTCTCAAGTCTTCTGGAGAAAATCTTCCTCCTTCATTTTTGTTTTGCGGATTAACCTCTAATTCTTCTAAATCCAATAAGCGGTGATCTATGTCATCAAACTTTCCATCGTTTAATTCATCTTGTTTTAATTTGTATTTTTTAACGTTGGAATGGTTTTCGGCTTTATAATCCTCCACTGTTTTTTCCCTCGGTGCAACTTCTTGGGCAGGAACAGTGGGAATGGCTTCCTCTACCTTTGGTTTTCCTTGTAAACGTTCTTCTAGTTCTCTTAAAATATCATCAATGCTTTGGCCCGGTTGGTTGGGGTTTTCATTTGGAGCGGTTTGTTGCTGAGGGGCAGTGTTTCCTCTCTTTTTGGCCTGTTTTTCTTTTGCTTTTTTGTTGGCTTTTACAATAGAATAGATGGTATACAATATAAAAAGTACAATACCAACGGGACTAAAGTCTGCAAAAAAGGTCTGAAACATGTTTTACAAATATAGGCGAGTTTTGATGGAAGCACAGAAGATTTGTGTTTTAATTGGCTTCAATTCCACCAAATGAGCCATTTTATCTATGTTTGTGCAGGCAGCCGAAACAACTCATGTACCAAAAATGGGATAAAGTATTGAATAAAAACCCAAAGATACTCTTTGTGGTTGATGGAGTGGGAGCTGTTTTTTCTGCTTTTCTTTTGGGATTGGTTCTCCCAAAATTCGAAAGTTTATTTGGCGTGCCTTCTAGTACCCTTACCTTTCTAGCATCTTTTCCAGTACTTTTTGTGGTGTTTGAAATGTTTGCTTCTCTGCCTTCGATGAAATTACCTCAAAATATGAGACCGAAAAAATAAAGACCATTGGAGATTCTTATATGGCAGCCTGTGGTGTTCCTACTCCAGTAATCGACCATGCTAAAAAAACAGTTTTAGCTGCTATAGAAATGGCAGAATTTATAGAACCCGGTAAGCAAAAGAAAATATCACAAGGCTTACCTTATTTTGAGGTAAGAATAGGCATTCATTCTGGTCCATTGGTGGCAGGGATAATTGGTGTAAAAAAATTTCAGTACGATATATGGGGTGATACTGTGAATATTGCCAGTAGGATGGAAAGCTCAAGTGCTGTTGGTAAAATAAATATTAGTCAAGCTACTTATGAACTGCTAAAAGACTATAAGAGCTTTCGCTTTGAGCATAGAGGCAAAATTGAAACCAAAGGAAAAGGCAAAATTGAAATGTATTTCGTGAGCAGAAACTAAATAACGAATGAATTTATAACTAAAATCTTTTGTTCATGAGTATTGCCGTTTACAAGCAATATTTTTTCATCATCAAACAAGGATTGCTTTAAATTAATTGAAATTCAACTATTGCAGAATCGATAATGGAACACACATTAAATATTGTTTGACACTGCCACACAAAACTTCTTTTTATTCCTAACCGGAATATATTTCGACTTAAGCCAACGGCTAAAAGGAATAAATTCTAAATCCATTCGTTTTTGTTTCTTTGTAAACCAAGAATAGGACCATGGCAGAACTCAACTGGAAAACAGAAAAAGAATACGAAGAAATTACCTTTAAAACCCTAGATGGAGTTGCAAGGATTGCATTCAATAGGCCAGAATGCAGAAATGCATTTACTCCTAAAACAGTAGATGAACTTTGGGAAGCCTTGGTTATTTGCCATGAAAGTCAAGATATTGGGGTGGTTTTGATTACCGGAGAAGGCCCTTCTCCAAAAGATGGAGGTTGGGCATTTTGTTCTGGTGGAGATCAGCGCGTGCGTTCTACAACGGGTTATAAGGGAGCAAATGGAGTGAATAGATTTAATATCTTGGACGTGCAGCGTCAGATTAGGTTCATGAATAAGGTGGTTATTGCCGTGGTTCCAGGTTGGGCCGTAGGCGGTGGACACAGTCTGCACGTAGTTTGCGATTTAACATTGGCCAGTAAGGAACATGCTATTTTCAAGCAAACTGATGCAGATGTAGCTAGCTTTGATGGCGGATTTGGTTCGGCATATTTGGCTAGACAAGTGGGGCAAAAAAGAGCAAGAGAGATTTTCTTCTTGGGAGCCAATTATTCTGCACAAGAAGCATTTGATATGGGAATGGTAAATAAAGTGGTTCCTCATGATGAGCTGGAGCAAGAAGCATATGATTGGGCGCAAGAAATTATGACTAAAAGCCCAACGGCCATTAAAATGCTAAAATTTGGGTTTAATTTAATTGATGATGGTTTGGTGGGTCAGCAAGTATATGCTGGTGAAGCAACCAGACTTGCCTACGGAACAGAAGAAGCGGTGGAAGGCAGAAATGCTTTTCTAGAAAAAAGAAAAAGAGACTTTTCTAAGTTTCCGAAATTTCCATAAAATGAAAAGTGAAGAAGATAAGTTAAGCCAAGAGCAAATTAAGCAATGTATTGCTATTTTGGAATCCTTAAATACGGATACCAATCAGATATTTGAAATCCCTAAAAACGTAAGAATTGAATTAATTAAACAGGCAGGTCTTCTTTCTAGACCTCAAAGAGATGAATTCAAAAAGCGTAAAAAAGATGCTAAGAAATTGGCCAAAAGAAAAAAAGCCGAACGGGATAAACATGCTAGAAATAGAACTGGAATAAGAAGTGCCAGAGAGGCTTCTGTTTTTGTAGCTCCTAAAATGATTGCTTTAGAAGGGGAAGAAATAGTCAAAGAGACCGTTGCACCTCGCAACTGTTATGTGTGCAAAGAAGTTTTCACAGAGTTGCATCACTTTTACGATACCATGTGCGAATCTTGTGGCGATTTTAATTATGCCAAACGTTTCCAAACTGCTGACCTAACAGGGCAAGTGGCATTGGTGACAGGTTCTAGGTTAAAAATTGGTTACCACATTACGTTAATGATGTTGCGCGCAGGTGCTACTGTAATTGCGACCACACGCTTCCCCGTAGATTCAGCTACAAGATATGCCAAGGAGGAAGATTTTAATGATTGGGGACATCGGTTAAAAATTCACGGCTTAGATTTAAGACATATTCCAAGTGTAGAAATATTCTGCAATTACATTGAGCAGCAATATGATAGGCTAGATGTACTCATCAATAATGCAGCACAAACCGTTAGGCGGCCAGCGGGTTTTTATACACATTTACTGAAGCAAGAAGAACGCAATATTTCTGATTTGCCCAAGGAGGTCTCGAGCCTTCTTTCAGACCATCAAGCATGTTTGGAAGAGTTGGGAGCCATTAGTTCAATGATAGAGGACCAGAATAAAAATTTACCCGTTTCTTGGCACGGAAAACAAGTGGGCATTGGGTTGAGTGCTTCTGCAAAATTGTCACAGATTGCCTATACCGTTGATCATGCTTTAACAACAGATGTAGTTTTCCCAACGGGTAAACTGGATGCTGACTTGCAACAAGTAGACCTTAGAAAAACCAATAGTTGGAGGTTGAAATTGGGTGAAGTTCATACCAACGAAATGCTGGAGGTACAGCTGGTAAACTCTGTAGCTCCTTTTGTACTTTGCAATCGTTTGGTTAATATAATGAAAAAGGAAAATACAGGAATGAAGCACATTATTAATGTTTCAGCAATGGAAGGTAAATTCCATAAATTCCATAAAGAATCTCGTCATCCACACACCAATATGGCCAAGGCTGCTTTGAATATGATGACCCTAACTTCATCTGCAGATTTTGCAAAATATGGTATCTATACTAATGCTGTTGATACTGGATGGGTAACAGATGAAGACCCTATTGAACTTGCTAAAAAGAAAGAAGAAGTGCATGACTTTCAACCTCCTTTGGATATTGTAGACGGAGCTGCCAGGGTAATGGATCCACTATTTGATGGAATTAATAGAGGAAAACATTGGTGTGGGAAGTTTTTAAAAGATTACATGCCAACCAGTTGGTAAGGGGCTATTCTAAGAATTTACTGTTTTTGCCTCCTTCAATCTGCATTCCAGTGTTTTGCACCACCTGTTTCAGAACCAAGTTGAGTTGCGCATTTGCCGCCTCCATCAATTCACTGTCATTTACTTTGTTTTTAATATGCTCTTTACCCACTTTAAGCACTTCTGTATAATCCTCGCTGCTAAATTTATTGAAGATACCGTTTTTGATGTCATAAAACTTAAAATCTGTTTCCATGGATAAAATCTCAGGTTCAGGTAATTCTAGGAACTTAATTTTTCTTAATTTCTCATCAATTTCAAACATCACTTTCTTGGAATCAAAGCCAACTAAAACCTTTGCATCTACAATGATAAGTGACTTTTTCGTGGAAGATACTAGACCAAAGAGCTTTTTTCCTTTATCACTAAAATTAACAATTTCGCTAAAAAAACCTTCTGCCAAAACAACTTTGAATACCTTGTCAACCTTATTACGAATAAGCTCTCCATCTATTTCTATCTTCTTACTTTTATTAAAAAACCCTCTTTTGTAGAAGAAAAGTGAGGACAACACCAAAAAAAGGACAAGCACAGAAATAACAAAAATGGTTTCAAACATTACAGCACAAACTTACTAAAAAAAATACCCATAGGCCTATGGCACTATGGGTATCTTGGAATTACTGAAAATATAGCTTAATCCAGATCATCTTCTTTGTAATACTTTGCTGCTTTCTTATTGTAGAAAAAAGAAAGGTCTTTATTTTTAGCAATAAAAGCCCTTAATTCTGCTGCGGATTCGAATTCTTCTGTAATGTTATCTGTAACCTCTGTAAGTTTAGCAATGGTTCCGGAACTGTTGGACTCTAGCTTATAGAGGTAGAAGTCGGCATTTTCTTTAGTATATTTGGTGGAGTATGAACGCGTACGCCAGGTTACTAAAAAAGTAGTTCCCTGACAGTGGTGGTGTAGGCATCATACTACTTTGCCAATTTATCATCAGAAGTTTTAATTTCATCAACTTCATAGAGTGCAGCGGTCTTCTTTTTCACTTCAAATCTATATGTGGTGCTTCCTTTTTTCTCGTAAGTTCCTAAGAATTTTGACTGTACTTTCTAATTGAACCTTTGTTTTTTTAAGGGCATCCCATAAATAAAAAGGCGGAACTTGTAAATAAGATAGTTTTGATAAAGTTTTTCTTGGTATAATTTATTATACCAAGAAAATATAAAATTAACGGAGTTTTCTAAAAACGAATAATTTGTATTTATGAGAATAATTACCAGTCTCCATCTGTTTTAAAATACTTTTCTGCTTTCTTTTGGTAAAAGAAACTAAGGTTTTTGTATTTGCTGATGTAGGCTTTTAGCTCTGCTTCAGTTTCAAACTCCTCATCCAAATAGTCCGTTATACCTTGAATTTTAACAGCAAGACCATCTGCCTTTGAGGTAATTTTATAGATATAGCTTTTATTTTTTGAGTATGAATAACTGGAGCCAGCAGCTTTCGCAATTAAAAAATGTGTTCCACCGATATCAATGATATACCCTAGCCCTGTTTGGCTAACCTCGTCTGTTTTTGTTCTGTATTTTTCCAATTTATACATAGTTTCATTGCTTTTAGAAACCTTTAAATAATAATAAGAGCTGCTTTGCTTTTCATACGTTCCTATGTACTTGTCCTCTACTTTTGTGGCACCAGAGAGTTCCAATTCTGTGGCATAGGGACAGCCCATGAGTAAAAATGAAACGATAAAAAGTAAGATAAGTGAAATTTTATTTATCCTCATACTACAAAGCAAAGATAATTTTTACTTTAAAGCTAATAATACAATATTCTCAATATGATGTGTATTGGGGAACATATCAACTGCCTGAGATTTTTCAACGGTATATTGCTCGCTTAACCTTTCGAGGTCTCTTGCTTGAGTTGCTGGGTTACAGCTAATGTATAGAACTTGCGCTGGCTTAACATGCATAATGAGCTCTACCACTTCTTTGTCCATTCCATTTCTTGGAGGATCTGTAATAATTAAATTGGGTTTCCCATGCTCATTGATAAGTTCTTGGGTGAAAGCCTTTTTCATATCACCTACAAAAAATAAGCAGTTGTTAATGCCATTAATAGCAGCATTTTCTTTGGCATCTTCAATGGCTTGAGGTAATATTTCTATTCCCACAACCTTGTTTACTTGTCTTGCCATATACAAGGCAATGGAACCTGTTCCAGTATACAAATCGTAAACAATGTCTGTAGACTTGAAACTTGCCATTTGCATGGCTGCTTCATACAAATTCTGTACTTGCCTTCTATTGGTTTGGAAAAAACTCTTTGGCCTGACAGTATATGCTAAGGGGCCAATTTTATCATTCAATACCTCTGTGCCATAATAGTTTACCACCTCTAAATCAAAAATGGTATCATTCTTCTTGGTATTGATTACATAGTTCATACTTGAGATAAAAGTGCATTGTTCTAACAAGTAATCTAGCATGCTTTTCATTTCTACCGTAAGTTCGGTAATAGAGAAAATAACCATAACCTCATTATTTGAGCTGGTACGAACAATCATGTTTCTAAGAACACCTTCGTGATCTCTTATTTTATAGTATGGAATTTTGTGCTTCTTGCTATAGGCTTCAGTTAAATTTAAAACGGCATTAATTTCATCCGATACCAAGTGACATTTTTTAATTTGAAGCACTTTGTCAAATCTTCCTGGAACGTGAAAACCAACTGCAGGTTCTTTCAATATGCTTTCATCGCTGGTATCTTCAATCCATCCTAAGTGAGAAAATGAGAATTCTACTTTATTTCTGTAACTAAATTGGTCTTTAGCTCCTATAATAGGAAGTTGTTCTTCTACCTTAATTCTTCCGATTTTTTCAAATTGTTCTTCTACCTGATTTTGCTTTTGTTTCAATTGTAAATTGTATGGAATATGCTGCCATTTACAGCCACCACAAACTCCAAAATGCTCGCAAGCAGCGAGCTGTCTTTGATCGCTTTTTTGATGAAAATGCGTTACTCTGCCTTCAATGTAACTTTTTTTCTTTTTAACAACCCTAATGTCCACCACATCTCCAGGTGCAGTGTAGGGAACAAATATTACCTTACCCTCAAAACGAGCGATGCACTTACCTTCTGCGGCAAACTTTTCAATTTTTACTTCCTTTATTTCAGGAATTCTCTTTCTTCCCAAAATTATTTTTCTTCCGTAGCTGTTTCTATTGGTTTGCGCAATGTTATCATGTTACTTAAGATAGCCTTAAACTTATCTGGTGCTTTATAACCTGCATAAACCTGAAGCTTTTCTTTAATTGTAGGGTTTATCCAAAAACTTGTAGTGGGATACCCGCTGCTTCTTCTGTCAAAAAGGAAGGATTGTAGCATTCTGGCATCCACATAGGTGTCAAAAAGTTTCAATGAATCATTGGGTTTTTCGGGGTTAAATTTTACACACACAAAATCTTTGTTCAGTTGCTTGATAACATCATCCACAGCATAAGTCTTTTTATCCATCACCTTGCACCAATAACACCAATCGGTATAAACATCTACCAAAAGAATTTTATTAAGCCTGATAGCTTTGGCATATCCAGCATTCCAATCATAAAAAGTTAAATTACTATCATTTTCATGGGCAAGCAGCTCTTCTTGCAATGCATTTTTTTCCTTTTTGGAAATTCCGTCTTTGGTTTTACAAGCTGACAATGTAAAAGCAGCTATTCCTGCTAAGAATAATAATTTAACATTCATATGTACAAAGATAAAGGAATTTTTACCTTGCTAAAATTCAATTTGTGTAAAAATAAAGTCAATGCATTTTGCATGGCATACAAGTTTACAAAGTCATATTTTTAACATATGATTCGGCTTTGCCTGTTACTGATGAGCACTTTAGAAACTTTTAGCGATCTCACAGGTTAAAAACCTTAATTTTGCGTTATATTAGCGTCTCATGAATTCATTGCATCGCACTTTAAATAGTTTCATCAAGAAATATTACCTCAACCTGGTGGTCAAGGGCTTTGCAATCCTATTAGTAATCTTACTTCCCCTTTATCTTCTTTTTTCTTTTTTAGAGTACAAGGGACATTTTGGTTCATCTGTTCGTGGTTTCATCTTCTTTTCTTTTGTACTTACTGGATTAGCGGTGATGGTAAAGTTTATTTTTATACCTCTGCTTAAAAGAATCGGATTGTCTAAAAATAGGCTTGATACTAAAGAAGCAGCAAGAATTATTGGATTACATTTTGGAGAAGTTAAAGATAAATTACTGAATACGCTTGAGTTGAGCGAAAAGCAGCTTTCAAATAGCAATAACCTTTTATTGCTGGCATCTGTGGAACAAAAAATGTCAGAAATGAAGCCTTACAACTTCTTTTTGGCAATTAATAAAAAGGAAACTTACAGGTACTTAAAGTTCGCTGGATTGGCAATAGTGTTGTTGTTGTCCGTGGCCATTTTTCAGGGAAGTATTCTAAAAGAAGGAGGAGAAAGAATAATAAAGTACAAGAAGGAGTTCATAAGAAAGGCCCCTTTTGTTTTTAACTTCATTAAGCCTGATGCCATTAAAAAAGGAAGTGATTATAAATTATTGCTTCAACTTATTGGTGACGAAGTGCCTTCTAAAGCTTCTGTTTTATTAAATGGGGAATGGGTGCAAATGATGGAGTCTGAAGATGGCAATTTCTATTTTGATTTGGAGGATTTAACAGAAACTAAATTGCTTGGTTTCAAGGCTGGAGACTTTGAAAGTGAAAGGTTTAAAATCCCTGTTTTGGCTCCACCAAGTATTTCGAACGTGGAAATTGATTTAAAGTATCCTGCATATACTCAAAGAAAAAGTGAAAAATTACAGTCCACAAGCTCTTTGATTATCCCAGAAGGAACCAAAGTTGCGTGGAACTTAAGCACAAATAATACGGACTCTTTAAAATTTGCTTACAATGATAAAATATTGGAAGGAGCTGGATATTTCACTAAGACCCTCAAAACATCCGGAAGTTATTCTATCATTTTACAAAGTAATGCTTTGCAGCAGGTGGACACCATGCGCTACGATGTTCAAGTGATAAAAGATAAATTTCCTTCTATAACGGCTACAAAGAAAAAGGATACCTTAAGTGACAAGCTGCTTTATTTTTATGGCACTGCCAATGACGATTATGGTTTGACGCAATTGTTATTTTGTTATCAATTGTTAGAAGAAAATGGGGATAAATCCACTCTAAAGAAATTGAAAGTGCCTCTTGGGAACTCTAAAAATGAAATGTATAGTTTTGTTTTTGATCTCAATAATATTGCCTTTGATTTAGGAAGTAGTGTGGAATGTTACTTTGAACTTTACGATAATGATGGTGTAAATGGAGCAAAAAAGTCAAGGAGCAATAAATTTATTCATAAAGCTCCTACTAAAGATGAGTTAGAAGAAAGAACGGAACAGGGAAACTCTGACTTGGTTGCGCAGATGGAAGAGGCCATGCAGGATGCCAAAGAAATTCAGAAACTTACCCAAGAGTTAAGAGTGAAAATGAACAATTCAAAAACCATGGATTGGCAAGAGAAAAAGGCTGTTTCTAATTTATTGCAAAAGCAAAAGGACTTAGAGCAAAAGATTGACCAAATAAAACAAAAGCAGGAGAAGTTGAGAACCAATGAAGAGGAGTTCAAAAAGACGAATCCAAAGGTGGCAGAGAAGCAGAAAAAGCTGGATGAGATGTTTAAAAAGACTATGTCTGAAGAGATGAAAGAGCTTTTTAAAAAGTTAGAAGAATTGCTTAAGCAAGAAAACAAACAAGAACTAAGCAAACAGCTTGATAAAATGAATCAGGCAGATAAAGACATGTCTAAGCAATTAGAACGCCTTCAGGAGCAATTGAAACAATTGGAATTGGAGAAGAAAATTGAAGAAACAGCAGATAAACTTGATGACTTAGCTAAAAAGCAGGAAGACTTAAAGCAGGAAACCAAAGGGAAAAAACAAGAAAAGGAGTCCTTAGAAAAAAAGCAAA
>CAKZOR010000147.1 GCA_937136755.1 uncultured Flavobacteriaceae bacterium
TTAGTTTTCGAAAATAATATTTATAGTGAATAAATGTTAATTTTATATTAATTTTTCTTAAAACATTAAACAAAACTTTTGGTAGTTCGTTAAAAGTTTATTTCATAGTAACTTGGATCCCAAAATTCGATACCCTTAGAAAAGTTTTTATTTTTAAAACACCCAAATGCCAAACTTACCCTCAATCTGCTTACGATTTCTTTTTTTTATTTACGGATTCCTTTTAATCTTTTTGACACCGGCTTGTAAACCCGATTTAGACCAAGTCGAACAAGAGGATTCCCTGTTAGTAACTATTAAAATTGAAGGGCAAGGAAACGTGACTCCAACATCGGGGACCTACAAATTCAATCAATCTCTTGATTTTAGTGCTACTGCAGCCCCAGGTTATTATTTTGATCGTTGGATCGGATTTGGAGAAACGGTGGAAAGTGCTCAATATGAATGGGTAGTGACTCATGATTTAATGCTCACCGCACGTTTTCTTCCTCTCCCAGAGCTTACCAATGAAGTTATACAGTACGATCCCAAAAAAATAGATCCCCATCCCGTTTTTATGATTGAGAATGGCGGAACAACAGCTTACTTAACCGCAAAAACGGGGGAACGTCTTCAAACTTGGAATTTTGATTCAAAATTGGGAAATGATCTGGAAATGTTATCCGACGGAAGCCTGTTGGGACTTTTTAAACCTGATGAAGTTTCCTTTTCTTTTGGTGGTTACGGGGGCATTCTTAAAAAGTTTGATCTCGAAGGTGTTTTAGTTTGGGACTATGAAGTGAATAGCAAAACTGAACTTTTACATCACGATTTTGAAGTGCTTCCCAATGGAAATATGCTACTACTTGTTTGGGAAGCTTTTACTGAAATTGAGGCCAAGGCTATAGGTTTTAAAGGAGTGGGTCCCATCTATTTGGAAAAGTTAGTTGAATGGAATCCTGATACCCAAGAAGTAGTTTGGCAATGGCGCAGTGTAGAGCATCTTATCCAAGAGGAGGATTCCACGGCTTCAAATTTTGGTGTAGTAGCAGAGCATCCCGAAAAAATAAACCTTAACTATCATGAAAATGAAAACGGAGATCTCATGCATGCCAATGGGTTGTATTATGATCCTGAGCGAGATGTGATTTTCGTAAGTGCAAATTTTTATAGTGAGGTTTGGGTAGTACCCCATCAGTATGATACGGCAACCACTACAGGGCCGCAGGGGGATTTGGTTTTTCGCTTTGGAAATCCAGATGCTTATCAAGGTTCAGGCTTGCGCCTGTTTTATAACAACCACCATCCAACTCTGGTGGAACACGATCCCGAAACTAAAGGGAATTTTTTAATTTATATGAACGGTTCCAAAGAGGAACAATCTGTGGTTTACGAATTTGAATTGCCCCAGCAGTTTGAATCCGATCCTGCTGACTGGCGAACTCCCGAAGTGGTCTGGAGCTTTACAAATCCCGACTTGTTTTTTGGAAGAATATCAGGAAGCTTTCGCTTGCCCAATGGAAACACCTTGATTTGTGAAGGAGATTTTGGTTATTGGGAAGTGACCCCCGAGGGTGAAGTAGTTTGGAAATACCGAGTAGAAAAAAATGTTTGGAGGGGGTATGTATATCCTAATAAATAGCTATTAAAATAACACAAGATTAATTTTTAGAATCCATAAAAGATACTAAGCCCTTAATTGTTTCAATGTTTTTTAAATCCCCTTTATTATTTTTTAAAAAAGACTCAAGTCTTTTTTGATTAGTTTTAAAATGAAATTTTAAATACTTCTTAGTCGGTTTAAAAAACTCGAGTGCTCCTTCACCCTTTTGAAGATACCATTCTGTTTCATCTATAAATCTGGGAGGAAATGAGCGTTCCAAAGAAGTACGCGCTTTTTTACCTTCTCTAAAAACCTTACGTTTTCTTAGATATAGACTGTATTGATTTCCTTTATGAATCTCTTGAACATATCCAGCTCTTCCTAAAAACTCGTTGCCATTTTTTAAAGGTAGATATTTATAAACTTGCTTGTTAATAATACAAGAAATTTTACTATTCTTTATCAATGCTTGCCCTGTTTTTTGAGTGTTAGCTTTTTCACTCATTTCCATTTCATCACTAAAAGCATTGTAGCGTAAAAATATTTTTTCTTTCAAAGTTTTCCCGAAATAAACTACTGTAGATTCGTAAAATTTGGAATCTAAATAGGGGTCACCATTAAAATTTGCAATAGTAGTACTTGTAGGTTTAACACGATTCGTTAAATCTGTAAAAGCGTCATTAATTCTACTATCATTCCTGCTAAGTTGGGCAACAAGAGTTCCAGAGGAAAAAAGAATGATAAGAGGGAGAAGATTACGATACATTATATGTTTTTTGGGTTAAATAAAAACCGCCTAATTAGTAATTTTGAATCTCTAAATAGGCGGCTGGTTTTTTAAGCATATAATTCTATTGACAAATACTTAGAACTTTTTCACCGACAGCAGGATTACTTTCGCTAATTGCGGTTTGTTCAGATGTACCATCTAGTTTCGTATAATTGATTGTGTAACTACACTCTGAGGGATAATCACCGCTAACCCACTCAAAAGACATTGTTTGAGCAGTGGCAGGAATGGTTAATGTAGCTTCACCGCCAGAATTAGTACCTGAATAAGGCTCAAGCAAAGCATTTCGATCAGCATCAGAACCGTATGGGCTGGGAATTCCATAATACGTAGTTGTCCCGTCAACCGTGACTTTTACATGGCTTCCTTGCCATCCATCACCATAAGAATCTGCTAGCTCAAAGGTATAGATGCCCGGAACAGCTTGCAGTGGGATACATTTAATCACCTGATTGTATTCATAAGGAGAAGCAAAATATGAACCTGTTAAAGAGCCAGTGACATCACCAGAACTAAAACTTCTACCATCGGTAAGGTTGAGTTTTAACCGAATGGTAATTTGATCCCCTCCTGTGTATTGAGAACTTGAAAGACCAAGAGCATTAGTAGCCTCTCCTAAGCTGACACTGAAGTCTGTCCGAGGAAGTCCTTTGGGTCCGGTTGTAAATTCATTTGGTTGGATGGTCTTATGAAGTATTTCTGATCCGTTATTATGAGATAAGAATACTTCTACATTTTGCATAAGAGCTCCATTTTCAACGTCGTGTTCTTCAATGGTAAGATTAAAAACTGATTCACTTGGAGCATAAAAATTATATTCTCCAGAGGCGGATATGGTTCGAAGTACAGCTCCCTGTTCAACACTTTCCAATATGTCGTTAATAACATTGTCTGGCTTTTGGCAGGATAGTACACCCACAAAAAGTGCTAAATAAAAAAGTTTGTTTCTCATTTTTAATTATTTAAGGTTTGTTGCCCCATTACTATTCCAAAAAACCCGAACAGATAAATCTGATTTTTGAGTTGCATTGGAGTTGTTAGAGGTATAGTTTGAAGGATAGAACATTGAGACAGGAAAACTACCTGGATCTGGTTCAATGTTAGGTTGTAAATCTCTGGGGTAACCGTTTCTCCTATAAGAGTTGTAGGCATCGATTCCGTTACCAGTCAAAGCGATAAAGAATTCTGTAGCCCATAGGTCGAGTCGGTCTTCTTGAGAAGTTTGCGCATCCCATTCAGAAGAAAAAGCATTAATATAAGATTCTATGTCTGCTGGGTCAAGATCTGGACCTCCTAGGTCATCTGTTTTATTGAGAGCATCAGTTAATCCTGCAAGAGTTTCGGCTTTTGCATTGCCTCCAGTATTAACTTCAACTTCTGCGTTCATAAAATGCATCCAAGAGGATAACATGATGGGAGTAATTCCAGCTCCACCTAAACCATCTCCATCTACTTGGCCTTCATAGCTTTCGTCATCAAAAGTTCCTCCAGCTGGGTAAACACCTCTTAAAGTTCTCAGGAATCCATCTGGTGGAATTCCATTGTCATTACCGTGGTCTCTTCCCCAATATCCGTTAGCAGCTTCACTGACGCTGTTGGTGGGCGCACAAAATGGTGTATCATCATTCCGCAATTGTTGTGGCACAAAATATCCTGGCAATCCGCATTCCAATACTTCTTCGTTGGCTGCACTATCAAAACCAGGGGTCGCATCCACCTGACGGTAGAAGTAATAAACCATTCTAGGATCTTTAATAGCACCGTAACCATTAAGCATTTTAAACATCAACCAGTTGGACATATATTCTCCCCCTCCCGTAGATGAGTAATTGGCGCCGCCACTATTATATTCTGTTCCACCACCTCGGCCCCATCCATACCATGGATGTCTAGTATCGGGTGTCGCTGGATTTGATCCCCATGAAAATTGGAAGTCATCCGCGGGATCAGAGATATAGTCTGTAATTGCATTGTACCCTGAAAAGTCTCCTAGATTTAAAAGTGCTTTCTTTTTGATGCTGTTTGCAGCTTTTATCCATTTACTTCCATTCCCACCATAATAAAAATCATTGGGAACGGGCCCGCCAGAATTAAAATCTGTAATAGCACTGTTAAGTAAGTCAATTGCTGCTTGGTAGACTGTAGATCCAGAATCTGCTACAGGGTTTAAATTTCCTTCAGCACCTTGAAGTGCTTCAGAATAAGGGACATCTCCAAAGAAATCTACCAAGGTCAACAGCATGTAGGCTTGAATAACTTTCCCCATTCCTATATGATAAGTTAGTCCAGATTCTGATGCCAAATTATTCATTAGACGAATGTCTTCAAAAATGGTTCTGTAAGCTGTTCTCCATATATGATCCCAGTCGCTTGGGTCATAAACATTTCTATAAGTTCTTCCGTTCATATAATTGATTCGGGTCAATTCACCACCTCGATCACCTATGTAATGCACCCAATATGCAAAATCTACCTGAATTGCATTTAGAAAGAATGTAGCATCGGCTTGAGAGGGGCTAAGCGCATTGGGGTTTTCTGTCAAATCTAGTTCTAAGGTTTCACAAGCTCCCAATAGAAAAAAGAAAGTAAGGCTAAGGCCAAATAATCTTGTTATTTTTTTCATGTTCATCTATATTAAATTCATTAAAAGGTCAATTTCACACTTGCTCCGTAGCGTTTTGAACTGGGTCCGTTCAGATAGTCGAAGCCACGTCCATTACCAACTCCTGTTCCAGCAATATTTGGGTCAAAATTAGTACCATCAGGTGTGTTATATGCATCGTACCAAAGGTTAAAACCGGAAAGGCTAAAGGAGATATTTCCAAAAGGGGTTTGATCCAAAATACTTTCAGGTAGATTATAGCTAAGAGAAATCTCACCCAAGCGCCAAACACTACCATCATAAATCAAGTTTTCATCTGGTCCATAGAGAACATTGCTAAAGAAATAAGTGGAATTATTGATTTGTTTGGTGTTGGGCGTACCATCTGATTGTACTCCTGGTAAGATAAAGCTCAACTCACGATCCAAAGTATCTGTTGTGAGTCCCCTTCCCAGAAGAGTAGCAACCGTGTAAGAGAGTATATCCCCTCCATGAACGTGATTGATTAAAAAGCTAAAACTAAAATTTTTGTATGAGATACGATTACTTATATTGAGTAACCAATCTGGATTTGCATCTCCGATGATAGTCGGATCATTTGTTTCATCAAAACTACCTTGATTGTTTATTACGTAATTTCCAGGTTGCCACTTAAAATCAACAATTTCAGAATCCCGAGTAATGGAGGACCCCATTATCGTTCCAAGGGATTCACCAGGTATTGCCGCATTTCCTAGATTTGAAAATCCTGAATAAATAATCCTGTCTGTGTCTTGTCCAAGGTCAATGACGATAGCATCATTTGTTGACCAATTTACATCCGTATTCCATTGAACACCATCTGATTGGCTTAACCAGTTAAATCCGAGGTCTAATTCAATTCCTTTGTTCTCAATTTTCCCAATATTCGTTTGAGTGGTGGTATACCCAGTTGCTGGGTCCAAAGGACGGTCAATAATTAAGTCTCGAGTAATCTTATTGTAAACAGAAAGATCTAAACTAATTCGATTGTCCCAAAAACGACCTTCAATACCGAGCTCAATTTCATCAATTCTTTCGGGTCTTAGATTTGGATTTCCTAAACGGGTACCTGAGGTGTTTTTAATGATTGTATTACTTCCGTTAATAAAGGATTGGGTATCAAGGTTAAGGGTGGCAGCGATGGGATAACGAGTTGGAAAGTTAGCTGAAGTACCATACCCTGCCCTTACTTTTAAAAAATTTACCCACTCATTTCTGAAATTTTCAAATGCAGTGGTAGGTAGAAACGAGATACTAGCAGAGGGATAGACAATAGATCTATTTGCTTCTGCTAGATTGGACACCCAATCCTTTCTAGCTGCGAGTGTTAAATATAAATAGCGTTGATAGTCAATGTCAGCTTGTCCATAAACACCAATAATATTTCTTTTGGTGAAATCCTGAATTTCGTCTTGCAGTGCAAAATTAAAATGACGCAACATATTGAAAACTTGCTGTCCTGTACTGCGTGTTCCGTTACGGTCGTAAACATCACTTCGTGAGGTAGCTCCTAAGTTAAATGTCAATCCAAACTCATCAAAAGAATAATCTCCACTCAAAGTAAAGTTGTGATCATATATTGATTTTGTGTTATTCCAAGTCTCATAAATTCCATTTCTATTAACAAGACTTCCTGTTTTACCTCCTTTGTTGGAATAGTTGGTGTTATTTTCAGAATATACATCAACTCCATAACGATAGGAAAGGTTCAGGTTGTCATTAATTCCATAAGATACAGAAGCCCCTCCGAAAATTCGGTTCGTTAATTGTCTATTTCCAGAATTATTTACCGTCCACAAGGGGTGTTGAATGCTGTTATTCTGCCTGTAATAAATAGATTCTCCATTAACAGGATTTTGATAAGGTAATCCAAACAAGTCCACACTTCTAGGGGTGTAAAAGACATTTGCAAACACCGAAGCACTTTCTCCACTTACATTACTTCCATAACCTGCCGCTACTGGTGGAGATTTAAAGTTGGTTTGTGCGAAGTTTAAAGTACCGTTAATAGAAAAGTTATTGCGTAACCGTGCAGTCCCTCCAAAACTTAATGTATTTCTCCTTAGGGTGTTGGCTCGGGTAAACCCTTCATCTTCAAGATTACCATAATTGACATTATAAGAAAGACTTCCATCTTGATTAGCCCCTCTAATGTTAATGTTATTACTAAAAGCATGACCAGATCTAAAAAACTGTCCTACACTGTCATAAGGTTTCCATTCGTATAGTGCATCTGGAGCAATCCCTATGGCGTCCAAAATAGCAGGTATACCTGTTGCAGAACTTGCAGTTGTAAAGGGGTGTCTTAAAAATCCAGGACTTCCAGACAGGGTTCCATTTATAGAAGATTGTCCACCCCACCCAGCTGGCCCCCCTTCATCAAAACTAGGTCCCCAGTTAGAAAAGAACCAGCCAAAAGATTGATCAAACCCATTACCATACTGGTTTTGGTAATCAGGTTTTGAGGCAAGTTCTACATTAAAATAAGAACTATTAATACTGATTTCATTTTTCGGCGGGCCTTCAGCGCCAGTAGCACCAGATTTTGTTGTAATTAAAATTACACCGTTTCGTCCCTGTGTTCCATAAAGGGTTGCTGCAGCTAATCCTTTAAGAACATTTACACTCTCAATATTATTAGGGTCAATATCCAAAAAACGAGAAGACCCATTATTACTATTTACAAAATCATTTCGGTCTCCTTGTCTACCTACTGCATTGGTCTCACTACTAAAAGGAATTCCATCCACAATAAAAAGGGGTTGGTTTCCTTGACTAAAGGTATTGAATCCTCGTATCACGATACTGGTTCCTGAACCTGAAATACCACTTTGGTTTGTGATTTGGACTCCTGAAGCTTTACCAGCTAACACCCTTCCTATATCTCCTTCTGCACGCTGCTCCAAAGCTCCGGAATCTACTTCCGAAACTGCGTAACCGAGCGCTTGTTTTTCTCGTTTGATACCGAGCGAGGTAACAATTACCTCCTCAAGTTCATTTCCAGGCTGCAAACTTAAATTATAAGCATCTTCAGCGCCTATAGTAATACGTTGATCGGTATAACCCACAAAGCTGGCTACCAATACTTCTCCAGCAGAGGCGTCAATAGAAAAATTTCCATCAAAATCGGTAGAAACTCCTCGAGTAGTATTTTCAATTACTACGGTAGCTCCTGGTAAAGGAAGTCCCGTTTCATCGGTAATGATTCCTGTGATCGTTTTTTGCTGTGCAAATCCGACTTGCACCATTAAAATCCCCAAAAGGGATAAAAACAAGTAGCGTTTTTTCATGTAAAAGATTGATTTGGTTAAACTGTTGGGGAAAGTCTTAAAATCTTGTTAAAGAAAAAGGGTAAGCTTTCTTAAAGTTGGGTGGAAATAGCGATTTTAAAAGTATTTGGAATTGATTTGTCTTAAAATTATTTACTAAATTAATTTTTAGATTTTACGAAAAAGTAAAGAGGTCCAATTGTCGTTTTTTTGTCAAGTTTTGGAGATCCTTTTTCACCCCTGCATTTTTTTTTAAATAAAAGTTAAAATTTTACAATTGAAGGGTTTGAAACACGAAAAAAATATTCTACATTTGCACGCCCATAAAAATGGGGAATTAGATAATATATATGCCAACTATTGCACAATTAGTACGAAAAGGAAGAGTCAGCATTACCAAGAAGAGTAAATCGGCTGCTTTGGATTCGTGTCCTCAAAGACGAGGTGTCTGTACCCGTGTGTACACCACCACGCCTAAAAAACCAAACTCTGCGATGCGTAAAGTAGCGCGGGTTCGTTTGACCAACGGTAAGGAGGTCAATGCGTACATACCCGGAGAAGGACACAACCTCCAAGAGCACTCGATAGTATTGGTACGAGGCGGACGAGTTAAAGATTTGCCGGGGGTCCGCTACCACATTGTTCGTGGGGCGTTGGATACTGCCGGAGTGGAAGGACGTTTACAAAGACGCTCAAAATACGGTGCCAAAAGACCCAAAAAATAATATAGGTAACTCTTTTACTACGGAATCATGAGAAAAAAACAAGCCAAAAAACGTCCCTTATTACCCGATCCAAAATTTAATGACCAACTGGTTACACGTTTTGTAAACATGCTGATGTGGGACGGGAAAAAATCCGTTTCATTTAAAATCTTTTACGACGCTCTTGACATTGTAGAAGAACGCAAACAAGACGAAGAAAAATCTGCTTTAGAAGTATGGAAAGAAGCCCTATCCAACGTCATGCCCCACGTAGAGGTGCGCAGTCGTAGAGTAGGTGGAGCTACCTTTCAAATACCCATGCAGATTCGTCCAGACCGAAAAGTGTCTTTAGCCATGAAGTGGCTCATCAGTTTTTCTAGAAAGCGCAACGAAAAATCCATGGCCCTTCGTTTGGCCAATGAGGTTCTAGCTGCTGCCAAAGAGGAAGGTGCTGCTGTTAAAAAACGACAAGACACCCACAAGATGGCCGAAGCAAACAAAGCATTTTCACATTTTAGATTTTAATTAATACGCATTTCTACAAGAACATGGCTAGAGATTTAAAATACACAAGAAACATAGGAATTGCGGCACACATCGACGCCGGAAAGACCACGACCACAGAACGTGTTCTCTTTTATACGGGTGTGAGTCATAAAATAGGTGAGGTACACGACGGTGCCGCCACCATGGACTGGATGGAACAGGAGCAGGAACGTGGAATTACCATTACTTCTGCAGCAACTACCTGTACCTGGAACTTCCCTCAAGACCAAGGAAAACCCACTGCCGATTCCAAACCCTATCACTTTAACATCATTGACACTCCCGGCCACGTGGACTTTACCGTGGAAGTAAACCGATCACTTCGTGTACTCGATGGATTGGTTTTTTTATTTTCAGCCGTGGATGGGGTAGAACCTCAATCTGAAACGAACTGGAGATTAGCGGACAACTACCGCGTACCTCGTATCGGCTTCGTCAACAAGATGGACCGTCAAGGAGCCAACTTCTTAAATGTAAGTACTCAGGTTCGTGAAATGTTAAAATCTAATGCCGTTCCTATCGTATTGAACATAGGTGAGGAAGAAGACTTTAAGGGAATTGTCGACTTAGTAACCAACAAAGCCATCGTATGGCACGAGGAAAACTTCGGTTCTACTTTTGATGAAGTGCCTATCCCAGAGGATATGCTTGCCGATGTAGAAAAGTACCGCGCTGAACTCATCGAAGCTGTTGCTGAATATGATGAAGACCTTCTAGAAAAGTTTTTCGAAGATCCCGATAGTATTAGTCCTGACGAAATCCACGCTGCTTTGCGTGCTGCGACTCAAGACATGAGTATCATTCCTATGGTTTGCGGGTCTTCCTTCAAAAACAAAGGTGTCCAATTCCTTTTAGATGCAGTATGCCGCTACTTGCCTTCTCCTGAAGACAAAGAAGCTATTGTAGGTACCAATCCAAACAACGACGAACAGATTTCACGTAAACCATCTGTAAGTGAACCTTTTTCTGCTTTAGCATTCAAGATTGCTACCGATCCTTTCGTAGGACGTTTGGCTTTCTTCCGTGCCTATTCTGGTCGCTTAGATGCAGGTTCTTATGTGTTGAACAACCGTTCTGGGAATAAAGAACGGATTTCAAGAATCTACCAAATGCACTCCAACAAACAAAACGCCATCGATTTTATCGAAGCGGGAGATATCGGAGCTGCAGTAGGATTTAAAGATATCAAAACGGGAGACACGCTGTCTGCGGAAAAGTCCCCCATCATTTTAGAAAGTATGGACTTCCCTGATCCTGTGATCGGGATCGCAGTGGAGCCTAAAACCAAAGCCGATGTGGATAAACTCGGAATGGCCTTAGCAAAACTAGCAGAAGAAGATCCTACTTTCCAAGTTAAAACAGATGAGGCTTCTGGTCAAACGATTATCTCAGGAATGGGAGAGTTACATTTGGATATTATCTGTGACCGTTTAAAAAGAGAATTTAAGGTAGACGTGAATCAAGGTCAACCTCAGGTGGAATACAAAGAAGCTTTTACAGCAACTGCAGACCACAGAGAGGTATACAAAAAGCAATCTGGTGGTCGTGGTAAATTCGCAGATATTGTGTTTACTATTGAGCCTTTAGATGACGAGACTAAATCTGGTCTTGAGTTTGTAAATGTGATTAAAGGAGGTAACGTGCCTAAAGAATATATCCCTTCAGTAGAGAAAGGTTTCAAAGAAGCTATGAAAAACGGTCCTTTGGCTGGTTTTGAAATGGACTCTATGAAAGTGACTCTTAAGGATGGATCTTTCCACCCTGTAGATTCAGATGGTCTTTCTTTTGAATTGGCTGCGAAAATGGGTTACAAAGCAGCAGCGAAAGCCGCTCGTGCTGTAATTCTTGAGCCCATCATGAAGTTAGAAGTATTGACTCCTGAAGAAAACATGGGAGATATTGTAGGGGATCTTAACAGACGTAGAGGTCAGGTGAATAACATGGACGACAGAGCTGGAGCTAAAGTAATTAAAGCGATGGTGCCACTTTCTGAAATGTTCGGTTATGTAACAGCACTTAGAACTATGTCTTCTGGTAGAGCTACTTCTACTATGGAATTTGATCACTACGCTGAGACGCCTTCTAATATTTCTGAAGAGGTAATCAAAAACGCTAAAGGTATAACTGCATAATTAAGTACGATGAGCCAAAAAATTAGAATTAAACTTAAATCCTACGACTTTAATTTGGTAGACAAGTCTGCTGAGAAGATCGTTAAGACGGTAAAGACTACAGGTGCAGTGGTTACTGGTCCAATACCTTTGCCAACGCATAAGAAAATATTCACAGTGTTGCGTAGCCCACACGTGAATAAGAAATCTAGAGAGCAGTTTCAATTGAGTTCTTACAAGAGACTCCTTGATATTTACTCTTCGTCTTCTAAGACCATTGACGCACTCATGAAATTAGAGTTGCCTTCTGGAGTAGAAGTAGAGATTAAAGTGTGATGATTGGCCTTACGGCCAACAGCACGGAGGTAAAACCTCTGAACATGTCCTGAGCTTCGTGCGAGGGAAAAACGGAAAAAAATAATCAGGGTTGAATTATTTTTGACCCTGTTTTTTTAGGGATGCGTCCCAAAATAGATTGAATATAAATTAATTAAATACTAATAATTATGTCTGGGTTAATAGGAAGAAAGATTGGCATGACCAGTATTTTTGACGAGAATGGAAAGAATATTCCATGTACCGTTATTGAGACTGGCCCATGTACGGTTACCCAAGTCAGAACCGAAGAGGTAGACGGGTACAATGCCCTTCAACTCGGTTTCGATGACAAGGCAGAGAAACACGTCAATAAAGCGGCTGCTGGTCACTTTAAAAAAGCGGGTGTTTCTGCTAAAAGAAAAGTTGTTGAGTTCCGAGATTTTGAAGGAGATTACAAATTAGGCGACACCATTGGTGTAGATCTTTTTGTAGAAGGAGAATTTGTAGATATTGCTGCAAACTCAAAAGGTAAAGGTTTTCAAGGGGTAGTTAAGAGACACGGTTTTGCCGGTGTTGGACAAGCGACTCACGGACAACACAACAGGTTAAGAGCGCCAGGATCTATTGGTGCGGCTTCCTACCCAGCAAGGGTATTCAAAGGCATGAAAATGGCTGGAAGAATGGGTGGTGTTAGAGTATCTGCCTTAAACCTTAGAGTTTTAAAAGTAGTTCCAGAGAAAAATCTTTTGGTAGTAAAAGGATGTGTACCTGGTCATAAGAACGCTTACGTAACTATTGAGAAGTAATGAAAGTAGCAGTTTTAGATAGTAAAGGAAAAGATACAGGTAGAAAGGCAGACCTTTCTGACGCTGTATTTGCAATAGACCCAAACAATCACGCTATTTATTTAGATGTAAAACAGTATTTGGCTCACCAACGTCAAGGAACACACAAGTCTAAAGAACGTGCTGAAATAGCAGGTAGTACGCGTAAGATTAAAAAACAAAAAGGTACGGGTACCGCTCGTGCAGGTAGTATTAAATCTCCTGTATTTAGAGGTGGTGGACGTATTTTTGGCCCAAGACCAAAAGATTACACCCAGAAGCTGAACAAAAACGTAAAGCGTTTAGCACGTAAATCTGCTTTGTCTATTAAAGCTGGAGAGAAATCTATCGTTGTGGTAGAGGACTTCAATTTAGAAGCGCCAAAGACCAAAGATTTCTTACAAGTATTGAAATCATTAGGGATAGACAATAAAAAATCCCTAGTAGTGTTGGGCGATTCAAATAATAATGTATATTTGTCGTCACGTAATTTGACCCAAACTGACGTTGTAATTAACTCAGAATTAAGTACTTACAAAATACTTAATGCTTCAAGCATTGTGTTGTTGGAGGGTTCAATTGCAGGAATTGAAACAAATTTAACAAAATAGAGGAACCATGAGTGTGTTGATAAAACCAATCATTACGGAAAAAATGACAGCAGATAGCGAGTTGTATAATCGCTATGGCTTTATCGTTGATCCTAATGCGAATAAGATACAGATAAAAGAAGCTGTTGAGGCTTCTTACGGTGTTTCTGTGAATGCAGTACGCACCATGAACTATGGTCCTTCAAGAAAATCTCGTTACACAAAAACAGGGGTGCAGCACGGTAAAACGTCTGCTTACAAAAAAGCCATTGTAGATGTTAAAGAAGGAGATATCATTGATTTTTACAGTAATCTATAAAGACAAGAAATGTCAGTTAGAAAATTAAAACCAATCACCCCAGGGCAGCGTTTTAGAGTAGTTAACGGTTTTGACGCCATTACTACTGATAAGCCGGAAAAAAGCTTGCTTAGTCCGATAAAAAGAACTGGGGGTAGAAACAGTCAAGGAAAAATGACCATCCGTCAAAAAGGTGGGGGTCATAAAAGAAGGTATCGTGAGATAGATTTCAAACGTAATAAGTCAGATGTGACTGCTACGGTGACTTCTATTCAGTACGATCCAAACAGAACTGCATTTATTGCACTACTTACCTATGCAGATGGGGAAAAGAGATATGTGATTGCTCAAAACGGTTTAACTGTTGGGCAGACTATTTCAGTAGGTGCAGAAGCAGCTCCAGAGATTGGTAATGCGTTACCATTAAGTGCTATTCCATTAGGAACTATTATTTCTTGTATTGAATTACGTCCAGGACAAGGAGCGGTAATGGCAAGATCTGCTGGTACTTTTGCTCAGTTAATGGCTAAAGACGGTAAGTTCGTTACAGTGAAAATGCCTTCAGGAGAAACGCGTTTAATTCTTTCAGGATGTATGGCAACAATTGGTGCTGTATCTAACTCAGATCACCAATTATTGGTTTCTGGTAAGGCTGGTAGAAGCAGATGGTTAGGAAGAAGACCACGTGTTAGACCAGTAGCTATGAACCCAGTAGATCACCCAATGGGTGGTGGTGAAGGAAGATCTTCAGGAGGTCATCCAAGATCTAGAAAGGGTATCCCAGCTAAAGGATTTAGAACCCGTTCTAAAACCAAGAGTACCAACAAGTATATCATAGAACGTAGAAAGAAATAAAAGTAGAAAGACATGGCACGTTCATTAAAAAAAGGACCTTTTGTTCACTATAGTTTAGAGAAAAAAGTTCAAGAAAATATATCAACAGGAAAATCAACAGTGGTGAAGACATGGTCTAGAGCCTCTATGATTACTCCAGATTTCGTAGGTCAGACTATCGCTGTTCACAACGGGAAACAATTCGTTCCTGTTTATGTTACAGAAAACATGGTGGGTCACAAACTTGGAGAATTTTCACCAACACGTTCCTTTAGAGGGCATGCAGGTGCTAAAAACAAAGGTAAAAAGTAAGCTATGGGAGTTCGTAAAAGAAACATGGCAGAAGCCATTAAGGAAGGAAAAAAGCAAGTTGCTTTTGCAAAGTTGAACAACTGTCCTACTTCACCGAGAAAAATGCGATTAGTTGCTGATCTAGTGAGAGGAAAGCAAGTAGAGCCAGCTTTGGCTATATTGAAATTTAACCAGAAGGAAGCTTCAGGTAAAATTGAAAAGTTGTTATTGTCTGCAATTGCTAATTGGCAAGCTAAGAATGAAGACGCTAACATTGAAGACGCAGATCTTTTTGTAAAAGAGATTCGTGTAGATGGAGGAAGTATGTTAAAGAGACTACGTCCAGCGCCTCAAGGAAGAGCACACAGAATTAGAAAACGCTCCAATCACGTAACTTTGGTTTTAGGAGACAACAATAACATACAAAGCTAGGATACGAACTATGGGACAAAAAACAAATCCAATTGGAAATCGTCTAGGAATCATCAGAGGTTGGGAATCTAACTGGTATGGTGGTAATGATTACGGAGATAAACTTGCAGAAGATGACAAGATTAGAAAATACGTTTTTGCACGTTTAGCAAAAGCAAGTGTTTCTAGAGTGATCATAGAACGTACGCTTAAATTAGTGACTATAACTATTACTACTGCTAGACCTGGTATTATTATCGGTAAAGGTGGACAAGAAGTAGACAAGCTTAAAGAAGAGCTTAAGAAGATCACAGACAAAGAGGTTCAGATCAATATTTTTGAGATCAAAAGACCTGAGGTCGATGCTAATTTAGTTGCGGCTAGTATTTGTAGACAAATCGAAGGAAGAATTTCTTATAGAAGAGCTATTAAAATGGCTATCGCTGCTGCCATGAGAATGAATGCAGAAGGAATTAAAGTATTAATTTCAGGTCGTTTGAACGGTGCTGAAATGGCACGTTCTGAAGGGTATAAAGACGGTAGAATTCCACTGTCTACTTTTAGAGCAGATATTGACTATGCATTGCATGAAGCACACACTACTTATGGAAGATTAGGTATTAAGGTGTGGATTATGAAAGGCGAGGTATATGGGAAACGTGAATTATCTCCATTGGTAGGAATGGCTACTAGCCCTTCTAAAGGAGGTAACCAAGATGGACCAAAGAAACCACGTCGTAGAAAGTAATTTTATAAAGAAACAGAACAATGTTACAACCAAAAAGAACCAAATTTCGCAAAGCCCAGAAAGGGCGTATGAAAGGGATATCAGGTAGAGGGCACCAGCTTTCTAACGGTATGTTTGGTATTAAGTCCTTGGATACTAGTTTTATTACAGCCCGTCAGATTGAAGCGGCTCGTATTGCAGCTACAAGGTATATGAAGAGAGAAGGTCAATTATGGATTAAGATCTTTCCGGACAAGCCTATTACAAAGAAGCCTCTTGAGGTACGTATGGGTAAAGGTAAAGGTGCTCCAGAATATTTCGTTGCGGTGGTTCTTCCAGGTAGAATCATGTTTGAAATTGCTGGTGTATCTCATGATATTGCAAAAGAGGCTTTACGTCTTGCAGCTCAGAAGTTACCGGTAAAAACCAAATTCATTGTTGCTAGAGATTATTCAGCATAACTTTTAATTTAGGAATCATGAAACAATCAGAAATAAAAGAATTATCAGCTGAAGCGCTAGTAGAACAACTGGCTGCATTTAAAAAGCAACATTCAGATTTAAAATTAGCTCATTCTGTTACCCCTTTAGAGAATCCACTTTTGATTAGAAAAGTGAGAAGAACGGTGGCAAGATTGGCTACAGAGTTAACTAAAAGGGAAAACCAATAACAGGTTCTGCTTTATGGAAAAAAGAAATTTAAGAAAAGAGAGAGTAGGCGTTGTTACTAGCAACAAAATGGAGAAATCTATTGTAGTTTCAGAAGTGAAACGAGTAAAGCACCCTATGTACGGAAAGTTCGTGTTAAAAACTAAGAAATACGTTGCACACGACGAGACAAACAATTGTAACATTGGTGATACTGTAAAGATCATGGAGACACGTCCTTTAAGTAAGACCAAATGTTGGAGATTAGTGGAAATTTTAGAAAGAGCTAAATAATATGTTACAGCAAGAATCCAGACTAAAAGTTGCAGATAATACCGGGGCAAAAGAAGTTTTGACCATTAGAGTACTTGGAGGTACTAAAAGAAGGTATGCATCTGTAGGAGATAAGATTGTGGTTACAGTAAAAGATGCCACTCCTAATGGGAGTGTTAAGAAAGGTGCTGTTTCTACTGCGGTAGTAGTAAGAACGAAGAAAGAAGTGCGTAGAGCAGATGGTTCTTATATTCGTTTTGACGACAACGCGTGTGTGCTTTTAAACCCAACAGGTGAAATGAAAGGTACCCGTGTATTTGGTCCCGTAGCTAGAGAGCTTCGTGACAAGCAATTCATGAAGATTGTTTCATTGGCTCCTGAGGTGCTTTAATTTCCAATAAGATGACAAAAATTAAAATAAAAGTAGGAGATACAGTAAAAGTAATCGCTGGGGACCATAAAGGGGACCAAGGGAAAGTTATTTCTGTAGATCTTAAGAAAAGTAGAGCTATTGTAGAAGGAACCAATATGGTTTCAAAACACCAGAAGCCTAGTGCTCAAAATCCACAAGGGGGGATTGTTAAAAAAGAATCTCCTATTCATATTTCAAACTTGTCTTTATTAGATCCTAAGTCTGGTGAAGCTACAAGAGTTGGTTATGAGGTTCGTGGAGATAAGAAAGTAAGGTTTTCTAAGAAATCTAATGAAGTAATTTAGTTATGGGGTACATTCCAAGATTAAAACAAGAGTATAAGGAGCGTGTAATGGCTGCTCTAACAGAAGAATTTGGTTACAAGAATGTAATGCAAGTTCCTAAATTAGAGAAAATAGTTGTTTCAAGAGGAGTTGGTGCTGCAGTAGCAGATAAAAAACTTATCGATCACGCCGTAGAAGAAATGACCTTAATCACAGGTCAGAGAGCAGTGTCTACTATTTCTAAGAAAGATGTCGCTTCTTTTAAGTTACGTAAAGGAATGCCAATTGGCGCCAAAGTAACTTTAAGAGGAGAGCGTATGTATGAATTCTTAGACAGACTGATTACTGCAGCCTTGCCACGTGTAAGAGATTTTCAAGGAATTAAAGCGACAGGTTTTGACGGACGTGGAAATTATTCTTTAGGGGTTACAGAACAAATTATTTTTCCAGAGATCAATATTGATAAAATCAATAGAATCAATGGTATGGATATTACGTTTGTTACCTCTGCTGACACTGATCAAGAGGCAAAATCATTATTAACACAGTTAGGACTTCCTTTTAAAAAGAATTAGTATGGCTAAAGAATCAATGAAGGCCCGTGAAGTTAAAAGAGCAAAAACGGTAGCCAAGTACGCAGAAAAAAGAAAAGCTTTAAAAGAAGCTGGTGATTATGAAGCTTTACAGAAGTTGCCAAAAAATGCTTCTCCAGTTCGTATGCACAATAGATGCAAATTAACTGGTAGACCAAAGGGTTACATGAGAACATTTGGTATTTCTAGGGTTTTGTTTAGAGAGATGGCCAATAACGGTCTTATTCCAGGCGTTAGAAAAGCGAGCTGGTAAAAAAATAATTATTAATTGGTTCCAGGTTTAACTTAAGTTAAAAACCGTTACCGCAAATATACACCTATGTTTACAGATCCAATTTCGGATTACCTAACAAGAATTAGAAACGCAAACAGCGCTGGTCACAGAGTGGTTAGTATCCCTGCGTCTAATCTTAAAAAAGAAATCACTAAAATATTATTCGATCAAGGATATATTTTAAGCTACAAATTTGAGGAAGAAGGACCACAGGGTTCTATTAAAATCGCCCTTAAATACAACACTGCTACGAAAGAGCCAGTGATCAAAAAAATTAGTCGTATAAGTAAGCCAGGTTTACGTAAGTATGCTGGAGCTGCAGAACTACCTAGAGTATTAAACGGTTTGGGTATTGCTATTGTGTCTACTTCTCACGGAGTAATGACCAGCAAACAAGCCAAGTTAGAAAAAGTAGGTGGCGAAGTTATATGCTACGTTTATTAATATAGTAAAGAGCAAGAATAATGTCTAGAATAGGTAATAATCCAGTAGCGATTCCTGAAGGGGTAACCGTAGAGGTAAAAGACAATGTGCTTACCGTAAAAGGTAAACTAGGTGAGTTAACACAGGAATTTTCTGGTGTTTCGATCACAGTAGAAGAAGGGAATGTTTTAGTGACAAGACCATCGGATTCAAAAGAACACAAAGCAAAACACGGTCTGTATAGATCTTTAGTGGCCAATATGGTACTAGGAGTTTCTACAGGATGGACTAAAGAATTAGAATTAGTTGGTGTAGGTTATAGAGCTAGTAATCAAGGTCAAAAATTAGATATTGCCCTTGGTTTCTCTCACAACATTATTTTAAATGTTGCTCCTGAAGTAAAAGTGGAGACTATTTCTGAAAAGGGAAAGAACCCGATCATCAAATTAACTTCTTTTGACAAACAGTTAGTGGGTCAAGTGGCTGCTAAAATTAGGGCTTTCCGTAAGCCTGAGCCATACAAAGGAAAAGGAGTTAAATTCGTAGGAGAACAATTAAGAAGAAAAGCAGGTAAATCGGCTTAATACATAGCATCATGAGATTATCGAAAACTGAAAGAAGATTAAGAATTAGAAGAAGGATCCGTAAGGTTTCCTTTGGTACCGCTAGCACACCAAGACTGGCTGTGTTTAGAAGTAACAAAGAGATTTACGCACAGTTAATAGATGACGTTAATGGCGTTACCTTAGCTGCTGCATCTTCTAGAGATAAGGACCTTAGCGCTGCTAAAGGAACTAAAATTGAAATGGCTATCCTTGTTGGAAAAGCCATTGCAGAAAAAGCAAAGACCATTAAAATTGAAACAGTTGCTTTCGATAGAGGTGGAAATTTATACCATGGTAGAATCAAATCTTTGGCAGAAGGCGCTAGAGAAGCAGGACTTAAATTCTAAAATATTATGTACCAAAATTACAAAAACGCAGAAACGGTAAAGCCAGGTGGTTTAGAATTAAAAGATCGCTTAGTGGGTGTCCAAAGAGTTACTAAAGTTACAAAAGGGGGTAGAGCATTTGGCTTCTCCGCCATTGTAGTTGTAGGAGACGAGAACGGAGTGGTAGGACACGGTTTAGGGAAATCTAAAGAGGTGGCTACAGCTATTTCAAAAGCCATTGAAGATGCTAAGAAAAACTTAGTGAGAATTCCATTGAACAAAGGAACTTTGCCACATGAGCAAAAAGGTAAATTTGGAGGGGCTAGAGTGTATGTTCAGCCTGCTTCACATGGTACCGGTGTTATTGCTGGAGGTGCAGTTCGTTCTGTATTGGAAGCAGTAGGAGTTCACGATGTACTTTCAAAGTCACAAGGATCTTCTAACCCTCACAACGTAGTTAAAGCAACTTTTGACGCTTTATTACAAATTAGAGATGCAAAAACGGTTGCTTCGCAACGTGGCGTATCTTTAGAAAAAGTATTTAAAGGATAATTCAAGCATCATGGCAAAAATTATAGTAAAACAAGTAAAGAGTAGTATTAAAAGGCCACTCAGACAAAAACAAACAATGGCTGCTTTAGGTCTAAGAAAGATCGGTCAAGAAGTATCTCACGATGCGTCACCAGCAGTGATTGGAATGATTAATAAAGTAAAACACTTAGTTTCTACAACAGAAGCTTAATATACCACATTCATTATGAATTTAAATAGTTTAAAGCCTGCCGAAGGTGCTATTCACAGAGAAGGAAAAGTAGTAGGTAGAGGTCAAGGATCTGGAAAAGGTGGTACTGCCACTCGTGGTCACAAAGGGGCCAAGTCTAGATCTGGGTATTCTAAAAAAGTTGGTTTCGAAGGAGGTCAAATGCCTTTACAGAGACGTGTTCCTAAATTTGGTTTTAAGAACATTAACAGGAAAGAATACGCTGGGATTAACCTAGATAAACTACAGCTTTTAGTAGATAATGGTGTTATTAAAGATACTGTTAGCCTAGAAGTATTAATTACTAACAGAGTAGTTGGTAAAAATGATTTAGTTAAGATTTTAGGTGGAGGAGAGTTAAAAGCAAAACTTTCTGTAACTGCTCATAAATTTACTGCTACTGCTAAAGCGGCTATTGAAGCTGCTGGTGGTGAAGCAATAAGTTTATAATATACGGATTATGAAGAAATTTATAGAAACTTTATCTAATATCTGGAAAATAGAAGAACTTAAAGGGCGTATTCTCGTTACTTTAAGTCTTTTATTGGTGTACCGTTTTGGTGCTCAAATTGTTTTGCCAGGTATAGATACTACGCAATTGGCTCAATTAACATCCAATACAGATAGCGGTATTTTAGGGATCTTAAATGCTTTTACAGGAGGTGCATTTGCAAATGCGTCTGTTTTCGCTTTGGGAATTATGCCTTATATCTCTGCTTCTATTGTGGTGCAGTTAATGGGTATTGCGATTCCTTATTTACAGAAGCTTCAGAAAGAAGGTGAAAGCGGTAGAAAAACGATCAATCAAATAACTAGATGGTTGACCATAGGTATTTGTGTGGTTCAAGCTCCTGCTTACTTGTATTCTTTAGGTGCACTTGGTGTGCCAGATTCTGCTTTTGTACTCGGTAAAGGGTTAGATTTTATTATTCCATCCGTAATTATATTAGTTACAGGTACTGTATTTGCTATGTGGTTGGGGGAGAAAATTACCGATAAAGGTATTGGTAATGGTATTTCTCTATTAATCATGGTAGGTATTATAGCCAACATGCCTCAGTCATTTGTTCAGGAATTTATTTCAAGAACATCTACGACAAGTGGAGGTGTGATGTTTGTTTTAATAGAAATTATTCTTTGGTTCCTTGTAATCTTAGGAAGTGTTCTATTGGTTATGGCTACAAGACAAATACCGGTACAATACGCAAGAAGAACTGCATCTGGTGGTTTTGATAAGAATGCTGTTGGAACAAGACAGTATATTCCATTGAAATTAAATGCTTCTGGAGTAATGCCCATCATTTTTGCTCAAGCAATTATGTTTGCCCCTGGTTTGTTAGGGAAGACTTTTAACAATACTGCATTGGGTCAATGGATGGAAGTTCAGTTTCAAGATATTTTTGGTTTAGCCTATAATATATTATTTGCTTTACTAATTATTATCTTTACTTATTTCTACACAGCTATTACAGTGCCAACAAATAAAATGGCAGATGATCTTAAAAGAAGCGGTGGTTTTATCCCTGGAGTACTTCCTGGTAAAGAAACTGGAGATTTTTTAGATAAGATTATGTCATTAATTACGTTACCTGGATCTATTTTCTTAGCTTTGCTCGCAATTTTGCCGGCCTTGGCTGTGAAATTAGGAGATATTCAGCCGGGATGGGCTTTATTTTATGGTGGTACTTCACTTCTTATTATGGTTGGAGTAGCTATAGACACAGTACAACAGGTGAATGCATATCTTTTAAATAGACACTATGACGGATTAATGAAGTCTGGTAAAAATAGAAAAGAAGTATAATATGGCTAAGCAAGCTGCAATTGAACAAGACGGAACTATTATAGAAGCATTGTCAAATGCTATGTTCCGCGTAGAATTGGAGAACGGACACGTTGTTACGGCACATATATCTGGTAAAATGCGTATGCACTACATTAAGTTGTTACCAGGAGACAGGGTGAAATTAGAAATGAGCCCATACGATTTAACAAAAGCGAGAATTACATATAGATATTAAGTATATAGGATGAAAGTAAGAGCATCAATTAAAAAAAGGAGTGCCGACTGCAAGATTGTACGCAGAAAAGGCAGGTTGTACGTAATTAATAAAAAGAATCCTAGATTTAAACAAAGACAAGGGTAATTATGGCAAGAATTGCAGGGGTAGATATACCCAAACAGAAAAGAGGGGTTATTGCCCTTACCTACATATTTGGTGTTGGTAGAACTAGAGCAAAAGAAATCTTAATTGCAGCAGGCGTTAGTGAAGACACTAAGGTTTCTGATTGGAATGATGATGAGATTTCAAAAATAAGGGAAGCAGTTTCTGCTTTTACTATTGAGGGAGAATTACGTTCTGAAACGCAACTGAACATTAAGCGATTAATGGACATTGGTTGTTACAGAGGTATTAGACACCGTACTGGTTTACCTTTAAGAGGTCAGCGTACTAAAAACAACTCTAGAACTCGTAAAGGAAAAAGAAAAACAGTTGCTAACAAGAAAAAGGCAACTAAATAATAAGTAGCGTATTATGGCAAAGGCAAATACAAAAGCAACAAAAAAGCGTAAAGTTATTATTGAGTCTGTTGGAGAAGCACATGTAACGGCATCTTTTAACAACATCATTATTTCTTTAACCAATAAAAAAGGAGATGTCATTTCATGGTCATCTGCTGGAAAAATGGGTTTTAGAGGTTCTAAGAAAAACACTCCTTACGCTGCTCAGTTGGCATCAGAAGATTGTGCTAAAGTGGCACATGAAGCTGGTTTACGCAAAGTAAAAGTGTATGTGAAAGGACCAGGTAATGGTAGAGAATCTGCTATTAGATCTATTCACAACGCAGGAATTGAAGTAACAGAAATCATTGACGTTACTCCAATGCCACACAACGGTTGTAGACCTCCAAAAAGAAGAAGAGTTTAATTAATTAACGCCCAAGGGCATTTCACAGATACTGTAGTTACGATTATCGAAGGATAGCCTTAATTCATGATCACAGTATCAAATTTTTAGAAAATGGCAAGATATACAGGACCAAAAACTAAGATTGCGCGTAGATTCGGTGAAGCAATCTTCGGAGAAGACAAGTCTTTTGAAAAAAGAAACTTTCCTCCAGGACAACACGGTAACAACAGACGCCGTGGAAAAGAGTCAGAATACAAAGTACAGTTAATGGAAAAGCAAAAAGCGAAGTACACTTACGGTATTCTTGAAAAACAATTTAGAAATATATTTGCAAAAGCAAACAAAAGTAAAGGAGTTACCGGTGAGGTTTTACTTCAATTATGTGAGTCTCGTTTAGACAACGTGGTTTACAGAATGGGTGTTTCTACTTCAAGAAGTGGTGCAAGACAATTGGTTTCTCACAGACACATTACTGTGAATGGATCTATTGTAAATATCCCATCATATTCTTTAAAAGCTGGAGATGTTGTAGGAGTTAGAGAAAAATCTAAGTCTTTACAAACAATATCAGATGCACTTTCTGTAAGTTCTAATGTATACGAATGGATTACATGGAACTCAGAAAAAATGGAAGGTAGCTTTGTTGCTATTCCAGAAAGACTTCAGATTCCTGAAAATATTAAGGAACAATTAATCGTCGAGTTATACTCTAAATAAACACAACTGATCCAATTATGGCATTATTTAATTTTCAGAAGCCCGATAAAGTAATCATGATTGATTCTACCGATTTTGAAGGGAAATTCGAATTCCGCCCTTTAGAACCTGGTTATGGATTGACAGTTGGGAATGCACTTAGAAGGGTGATGCTTTCTGCACTTGAAGGTTTTGCAATTACTTCTGTTCGTATGGACAAAGTAGCACATGAATTCTCTGTGATTCCTGGAGTGGTAGAAGATGTAACCGAAATAATCCTCAACTTGAAACAAGTTCGTTTCAAGAGACAAATAGAAGATGTTGACAATGAAACTATTTCTATAGCTCTAAGTGGAAAACAACAATTAACTGCTGGTGATTTTCAGAAATTTATTTCTGGTTTTCAAGTGTTAAATCCAGACTTAGTCATTTGTAACATGGATGCTAAGGTGAATATTAACATGGAACTTACCATTGAAAAAGGTAGGGGTTATGTACCAGCAGAAGAAAACAAAAAATCAGGCGCTCCAATTGGAACTATTGCTATTGATTCTATATTCACACCTATTAAGAATGTGAAGTACAGTATTGAAAACTTTAGGGTAGAACAAAAGACCGATTATGAAAAGCTTGTTTTTGAAATTGTATCTGACGGTTCAATTCATCCAAAAGACGCTTTAACAGAAGCTGCCAAGGTATTGATTCACCACTTTATGTTATTCTCAGATGAGAGAATTACTTTGGAGGCAGATGAAATTGCCCAAACAGAAACTTATGATGAAGAATCACTTCACATGCGTCAGTTATTGAAAACTAAGTTAGTAGATATGGATCTTTCAGTAAGGGCATTAAATTGCTTGAAAGCTGCAGAGGTAGATACGCTAGGTGACCTTGTTTCATTTAACAAGAATGACCTAATGAAGTTTAGAAACTTTGGTAAGAAATCATTAACTGAATTAGAAGAGTTAGTGATTAACAAAGGACTTAGTTTCGGGATGGACCTATCCAAATATAAATTAGATAAAGATTAATTAAGCGCTGAGAATTTTTCACAGCATTCATATAGAGCAATACCATGAGACACGGTAAGAAAGTTAATCATTTAGGGAGAAAAACAGCACATAGAAAAGCTATGTTGGCCAATATGGCTTGTTCTCTAATTGAACATAAAAGAATCAATACAACAGTGGCTAAAGCCAAAGCTTTAAAAGTTTTTTTAGAGCCTATTATCACTAAATCTAAAGCAGCTAACAACCAATCGGTAGAAAAAGGAACGCACAACAGACGTATCGCTTTTAAGTACCTACGTGATAAGTATGCAGTGACTGAATTATTTTCTACTGTTGCAGATAAAGTGGCAGACAGACCAGGAGGTTATACACGTATCATTAAACTTGGAAACAGGTTAGGAGATAATGCAGACATGGCTATGATTGAATTAGTAGACTTTAATGAGTTGTATAGCAACGCTAAAAAAGCGACTAAGAAAACAACTCGTAGAGGTAAAGCTAAAGCTGCAGCACCTGCAACAGAGGCTGCTGAAGCTCCAGTAAAAGCTGCACCAGCTGCAGATAAAGATAACACAGAAAATACAGATGATGCTAAAGCATAAACTGTTATTAAATGTTTTATAATTTAAAAGGATAAGCTTTATTGCTTGTCCTTTTTTTTTGTTTTTTTGTTTTATATAAAGAATTTGTACATCATGAAGTATCAGAAAAAAAGAAGCGCTATTATTTTGTTGGCAGACGGAACTATTTTCCACGGAAAAGCGGTGGGAGATAAAGCTGGAACTGCTTTTGGAGAAGTTTGTTTTAACACCGGAATGACCGGTTATCAAGAAATTTTCACAGATCCTTCTTATTTTGGTCAGCTCATGGTTACGACCAATGCACATATTGGTAATTATGGGACCAATCCAAATGAAGTGGAATCTGACGGTATTAAGATTGCTGGTCTGATCTGTAAAAACTTTTCTTATGAGTTTTCCAGAACAGATGCAACAGCTTCTTTAGAAGATTATTTAAATGACCAAAAACTCTTTGCTATTTCAGACGTAGACACGCGTGCTTTGGTTAGTTATATTAGAGATCACGGCGCTATGAATGCAGTAATTTCTACCAGAGTAGATGAAATAGACGCGCTTAAATCTGAACTCTCTAAGGTTCCCAGCATGCAAGGATTGGCTTTGGCGGGGGAAGTATCTACAAAGGAACCCTACGTGATTGGTGATCCAGGGAGTTCTTTTAAGGTTGCGGCCTTAGATATTGGGATTAAAAAAAATATACTACGAAACCTGCAGCAGCGAGGCGCCTGTATTAAAGTTTTTCCTCATGACACCCCTTTTCAAGAGCTAGAATCCTGGGGGGCAGATGGTTATTTTATCTCTAATGGCCCTGGAGACCCCGAGCCATTAACAGTAGCTATAGAAACTGCTCAGAAAATGATTGCCAGTGGTCTTCCTCTGTTTGGTATCTGTTTGGGGCACCAAGTCATTGCCTTAGCGAATGGGATTCCAACCTATAAAATGTACAATGGGCACAGGGGTATTAACCATCCCATTAAAAATTTAAAAACAGGAAAAGGAGAAATAACCTCTCAAAACCACGGTTTTGCCATAGATAAAGAAGCCACTGAAAAGCACCCGGATGTTGCTATCACTCATATTCATTTGAATGATTTAACTGTAGCGGGCATAGAAATGATCAATAAGCCTGTTTTTTCTGTTCAATACCATCCTGAGGCAGGTCCAGGTCCAAATGACGCTACCTATTTATTTGATCAATTCTTTGATCTAATGAATGCTTCAGTTAAAGCTTAGATCAATAGGTGCTGTGCAGATTAGTGATAGGTAAAACACCTGTGTACTAAAACGTTATAGTGATATTTTTTCGCTAAAAACGAATAAAAAGAGCCAAGCAGATGCTTGGCTTTTGTATATTTGGCACATATTTTAAAAAGTTCAATTATGAGTATGATCATTAGCGTTCACGCTAGACAAATATTAGATTCTCGAGGGAATCCTACAGTAGAAGTAGATGTAGAAACTGAAAATGGTGTAGTAGGAAGAGCTGCGGTACCATCTGGAGCCTCAACTGGAGAGCACGAAGCTGTTGAATTAAGAGACGGAGGAAGTGCCTATATGGGTAAAGGAGTGCTAAAGGCGGTAGAAAATGTAAATACGCATTTGTCAGACGCACTTTTAGGCATTTCTGTTTTTGAGCAGAACTTGATTGATCAAATTATGATTGATTTAGACGGCACCCCTAATAAATCAAAATTAGGAGCCAATGCCATTCTTGGAGTTTCTTTAGCTACTGCAAAAGCTGCTGCAGAGGAATTGGGAATGCCGTTGTTTAGATATGTAGGAGGGGTAAGTGCTAATACACTTCCAGTACCTATGATGAATATTATTAATGGTGGTTCTCATTCAGACGCCCCTATTGCTTTTCAAGAATTTATGGTTATGCCTGTTAAGGCGGAGTCTTTTTCTCATGCCATGCAAATGGGAACTGAAATTTTTCATCATTTAAAGAAAGTGTTACACGACAGAGGTTTAAGTACAGCTGTTGGTGATGAGGGAGGTTTTGCCCCCACCTTAGACGGTACAGAAGACGCTCTAGATACCATTGCAAAAGCAGTGTCAAATGCAGGTTATACCTTGGGAGACAATGTAATGATCGCTTTAGATTGTGCAGCAGCAGAATTCTATGTAAATGGTAAATATGACTACTCTAAGTTCGAAGGACCAAATGGAGCTGTGAGATCTTCTGAAGAGCAAGCACAGTATTTAGCAGACTTGGCCGCTAAATACCCTATTATCTCTATTGAAGACGGTATGGATGAAAACGATTGGGCTGGTTGGAAATCACTGACAGAAAAAGTGGGAGATTCAGTACAATTGGTAGGAGATGATTTATTTGTAACCAATGTAGAGAGATTATCGAGAGGTATTTCTGAAGGGATTGCAAATTCCATCTTAATTAAAGTAAACCAGATTGGTACTTTAACCGAAACTATTGCAGCGGTAAATATGGCTAAGAACGCAGGATATACCTCTGTAATGTCTCATAGATCTGGAGAAACTGAAGACAATACTATTGCAGATTTAGCAGTGGCATTAAATACAGGGCAAATTAAAACGGGTTCTGCCTCAAGATCTGACCGTATGGCCAAATACAATCAATTGTTGCGTATTGAGGAAATGTTGGGAGAAACTGCCTATTTTCCTAAGTTAAATGCGTTCAAGATTAAGAAATAACTCTCTGAGTTACCTATAATTTTAAAAGGCCCTTTAGGGCCTTTTTTTTGAAATAATTAGCCGCTTTCAGATTGTTAACATGGTCACTTTTTAGTAAATTTGTGACAATTAAAAAAAATACATATGTCAGATAAAGCACTTTTACAATACCAAGATAAAACGTTTGAGTTTCCTGTCATTCAGGGAACAGAAAATGAATTGGCTATAGATATTAAAACTTTAAGGGCTCAAAGTGGTATGATTACTATTGATCCCGGGTATAAAAATACCGGATCTTGTGAGAGTGCGATTACTTTTCTAGATGGTGAAAAAGGTATTTTGAGATACAGGGGTTACTCTATTGAAGATTTGGCGGAGAAAGCGAGCTTTATTGAGGTGGTATATTTATTAATCTTTGGCGAACTTCCTACTAAAGTACAATTAGAAGCTTTTCAAAAAGATATTGTCGCAGAGTCTCATGTAGATGAGGAAATGAAGAAAATCTTAGATGGTTTTCCAAAATCTGCTCATCCAATGGGTGTTTTAGCCTCTCTGACAAGTGCGCTTATTTCTTTTAATCCGAGTTCAGTTAATGTCAATTCGGATAAAGAAATGTATACTGCTATTGTAAGAATAGTAGCTAAATTCCCTGTATTGGTGGCATGGACCATGAGAAAGAAAAAAGGCTTGCCCTTAGATTATGGAGACGACAGTCTTGGCTATGTAGAAAACATTCATAAAATGATGTTTAAAAAGCCAAGCCAAGAATACACCAAGAACAAAGTGATCATAGATGCTTTGGATAAATTATTAATCCTGCATGCAGACCATGAGCAAAATTGCTCTACTTCTACGGTGAGAATTGTAGGGTCTTCTCATGCGGGTCTTTTTGCCTCTCTTTCTGCAGGTATTTCTGCTTTATGGGGTCCTTTACACGGAGGTGCCAACCAGGCAGTATTAGAAATGTTAGAAGCCATTGAAGCAGACGGAGGTGATACTAAAAAATACATGGCTAAGGCTAAGGATAAAAATGATTCCTTTAGATTAATGGGCTTTGGTCACCGCGTATATAAAAACTTTGATCCAAGAGCTAAAATCATTAAAAAAGCGGCAGACGAAGTATTAAATAACTTAGGAATAGATGATCCTATCCTCGAGATAGCCAAAGGACTGGAAAAAGAAGCTTTGGAAGATCCGTATTTTGTAGATAGAAAATTATACCCTAATGTAGATTTTTACTCAGGTATTATCTACAGAGCATTAGGAATCCCAACAGAAATGTTTACGGTCA
>CAKZOR010000148.1 GCA_937136755.1 uncultured Flavobacteriaceae bacterium
GGTAGCTGAATCGGTATCTGCTTTGCAAATGGCCATAACTAATTTAATGGCCACGAATTCTGAGCAAAGAGCAGCCATGGCTAAAAATGCCAGGACTTATTACGAGAAAGAATTTGACAGGGAATACCTTTTACAAAAATTAGAACAGATTTTAATCTCCTAATTGAATGAAAACCACCACCACCCACATCACCGGTATTACAGGCTTTATAGGCCAAAATTTATCTCCCTATTTGGGAGAGCGTGTGGTGGGGGTAAACCTTAGAAAGCAGGATCCCTTGGTTTTTGAAAAAGGTGCTGCGGTGGTGCACCTAGCCGGGAAGGCGCATGATGTAAAAAAGACGTCGGCAGCTTCAGAATATTTTACCGTGAATACCGAATTGACTAAAAAAGTGTTTGATGCTTTTTTGGCTTCTGAGGCGCAGGTGTTTGTGTTTATGAGTACCATAAAGGCCTTGGAGGGGGAGGAGATAGGAGCGTCGGCTTACAGCCAATCTAAGTACCAGGCGGAGGAGTATATATTGGCCCAAAAAGTTCCCCCAGGAAAGCGGGTGTATATTTTAAGGCCCGTGATGGTGCATGGTCAAGGGAATAAAGGGAATTTGAATCTGTTGTTTGGGGTAGTGAAGCGTTTAGGTATTTGGCCTTTGGCGGCTTTTGAAAATAAAAGGTCTTTTGTGTCTGTAGAGAATCTTTGTTTTGTAGTCAAGGCGCTTATAGCCAATGAAAAAGTGGCTTCTGGGGTGTATGAAGTGGCAGATGAAGAGGCCCTGAGTACCAATCAGTTGGTAGCCTTGGCGGGCGAGGCTTTACAGAAGAAAGTGGCTTTTTGGAAAGTACCTAAGGGGCTGGTGTATCTATTGGCCAAGTTAGGAGATGTGTTGCCGCTGCCATTGAATAGTGAGCGGTTGGAGAAGCTTACAGAGAATGCGGTGGTAGACGCCAGTCCATTATTAAAAGCCTTGGGTATAAAGTCTTTGCCTTTGCGTACCTTAGAGGGCTTTAAGAAAACCTTTGATTCCTTTGTACATGAATAGAGTACTAGCCTTGTTGTTATTGGTATTGTTGTCTCCGCTATTTTTAGTGGTGGGGCTGGCCATATTTTTAGAAGATGGGGCGCCGGTGTTTTTTGTACAGAAACGGGTAGGGAAGGACTATAGTTTTTTCCCTATGTATAAGTTTAGGACCATGAAAAAAAACACCCCCAATGTAGCCACGCATTTGTTAGAAAACCCCAAGCAGTATTTGTTGGGATTGGGCGGTTTGCTTAGAAAATTGTCTTTAGACGAATTGCCCAATTTAATCAATATAGTACGGGGAGAGATGGTTTTTGTGGGGCCTAGGCCTGCGCTTTATAATCAGGAGGACCTTATGGCCCTTAGGGTGGCGGCAGGGGTAGACCAGCAGATGCCTGGGATTACCGGATGGGCACAGATTAATGGCAGGGACAGTATTTCTTTAGAAGCCAAAGTGGCGCTGGAAAAGCATTATTTGGAGCATAAGTCGCTTGGCTTAGATTTAAAAATTCTTTGGAGAACGGTGTTTAAAGTGGCGGGAGACCAGAGCGTATCTCACTAAAAAAATTCCGTTAGAAATAGTATCTTAGCAGACTATAAGAGCTAACCTACTTAACATGCTGCTGGCCAAAATATTCAAAAACCATTATAACAAGACCTACGCCTACCTCCTAGATGTTATGGGCTTAGCCTTGGCTATAAAGGTATTGCTGCAGCTCAATGGGGCTACGGTGATTATAAACCAATACCAGGATTTGGCGGTCTATGGGGTCTTGGCCATTTTAGGCATACGCCTGATGGGCGGCTATAGTATGATGCTGCGCTTTACCTCTTTGTTAGACGTCTCTAGAATTGCGGCAGGGCTTTTTGTAGCCACTATTTTATTTGGGGTTTATACTGGGGCTACCACCCGATTGGAGTTTAGGTATTTGGTATTATTGTTTTATTTTTCGTTGACGGTGCTTATAGCCTATAGGGTAGGGATTAGACTCTTGTACCATAAATCCATTGTCAGTAAAGAGGCCAAGGTGCCTACTTTATTGTTTGGGGCCGGAGAAAATGGGGTCAATGCCCAGCGGGCTTTAGTGAGTTCTACCAGTATTCAGGTGGCGGGTTTTATAGACCATGACAAGACCAAAGTAGGGCGGAGTATAGAAGGGCTTCCGGTTTATGGATTAAAAGGATTGGACCAGGTACTGGCCAAGAAAAAAATTGCCCAGGTCATACTCACTACCGAGAAATTAACGCCCAGCCGCAGAAAAGAATTGTTTGACTATTTGAGTAGTTTGCAGATTAAAGTGGTGACCGTACCCTCTATAGATACTTGGGTTAAGGGCGGTGCCAAGGGAGAGGCCCTTAAGGCCATTAAGATTGAAGATTTGCTCTCCAGAGACGCCATAGACATAGATTTACAGGCCAATAAAGCCGTGTATACCGGAAAGACCATATTGGTCACGGGAGCGGCAGGCTCTATAGGGGCTGAAATATGCAGGCAGCTCTGTTCTTTTGAGCCGGCCAAATTGGTTTTGGTAGATCTGGCAGAAACGCCCCTCTTTCATTTGCAAAACGAATTACAGGCCTATCCCGCAATTGAAAAAGAAGTGGTGCTGGCCTCTGTCTTAGACACCCATTCCTTAGAAAAATTATTTAAGGCCCAGGCCATAGACGCGGTCTTTCATGCCGCCGCCTATAAGCATGTGCATATGATGGAGCAGGACCCACAGAGGGCCGTGCTCAATAATATATTGGGGACCAAGAATGTATTGGACTTGTCCATTGCCCACCAGGTGCCTCGCTTTGTGCTGGTGTCTACAGACAAGGCCGTAAACCCAGGCAATGTGATGGGGGCCTCTAAGCGAATAGCAGAATTGTATTTGGGGGCTTGTGCCGCCAATGCGGGCAACACCCGACTCATGACCACCCGTTTTGGGAATGTGTTGGGGTCTAACGGCTCGGTAGTCCCTATTTTTAGCGAACAGATAGCGGCAGGAGGTCCGGTGACGGTGACCCACCCAGAGATTACCCGTTACTTTATGACTATTCCAGAAGCCTGCCAATTGGTCTTGGAGGCAGGAGCCATAGGAGATGGTGGGGAGGTCTTTGTCTTTGATATGGGGCAGCCCGTGAAAATAGCAGATTTGGCGGTGAATATGATTCGCTTGTCTGGTCTGGTAGAGGGGCAAGATATAAAAATTGAATACAGCGGTCTCAGGCCAGGAGAGAAATTGTACGAGGAG
>CAKZOR010000149.1 GCA_937136755.1 uncultured Flavobacteriaceae bacterium
GTATTTTTAATTTTTACTATAAATAACTTTAAATTGTTTGTTTTCAAGAGATCTGTATTACTGTAAAACTTAAATAAAGTATTTTTACTTAAAATTTTGTTTTTCCATGAATGTTGCTTTAGAAAAATTATCTCAATCGCTTAAAGGATCTATTCAATTAGATCCATTAAGCAAGGCTTTATATGCAACAGATGCATCTGTTTACCGGAAAATACCCCTGGGAGTAGCATTTCCTAAAGACCTTGAAGACCTTCAAAGCATTGTTCAATTTTGTAATGAAAATGGCGTGGGCTTAATTCCACGAACTGCCGGGACATCTCTTGCAGGTCAATGCGTAGGAGATGGGTTAGTGGTAGACGTCTCCAAATATTTCACAAATATTATTTCATTGGACTTGACTAAGAAACAGGTCACTGTTCAGCCTGGTGTAATTAGAGATGAACTCAATGATTATTTAGCCCCCCATGGATTATTTTTTGGTCCAAACACCTCTACTGCAAATCGTTGTATGATTGGTGGCATGGTGGGAAATAATTCCTCTGGTACAACTTCAATAAAATACGGTGTTACGAGAGAGAAAGTTGTTTCCATGAAAACAGTTTTGTGGGATGGAAGTACTGCAGAATTTAAGGATTTAAGCAGTGATGCTTTTAAAGATAAAATGCTTGAGGCGTCGGCCGAAGGCCAAATATACAAGGGCATATATGATTTGTTGTCGCCCTTGGAGATTCAATCTCAAATCACAGAAGCTTTTCCTAAGAAAGAGATACACAGAAGGAATACAGGTTATGCTATTGACCTTTTATTGGAAGCAGATATTCTTGGAGGTAATGCACCTTTTAATATGGCGCATTTGCTCTCAGGTAGTGAAGGTACGCTCGCCTTGACCACAGAAATCACCTTGCAACTAGACGACATTCCACCGTCTCATGCTGCTATGGTCGTAACTCACTACAACAGTCTTGAGGATTGTCTAAAAGATGTTGCTCCAGTGATGAAATGTGATTTGTACACCTGCGAAATGATGGATAAAATCATTTTAGACTGTACCAAAAGCAACAGAGAACAATCAGAAAACCGCAAGTTTATTGAAGGAGACCCTGCCGCTGTTTTAATGTTGGAAGTCAGGGCATTTTCAGAGGAAGCCCTTCAAGAAAATCTCAGTGTGCTTTTGGATCAGATTAAAACATCTGGATGGAGTTATGCTGCCCCTATTTTAAGGGGATCGGATATTGGAAGAGCTGGAGCACTTAGAAAAGCTGGATTAGGGCTTCTTGGAAATATGGTTGGAGATAAAAAAGCGGTGGCATGTATAGAAGATACTGCGGTTGCTTTGGAAGACTTAAAAGATTTTATTGGAGAATTTACTTCCATTATGAAACGCTATGACCAGGATGCTGTGTATTATGCTCATGCAGGTGCTGGTGAAATTCATCTAAGGCCTATTTTAAATTTAAAAGAATCTAAGGATGTCTCTTTATTTAGATCCATTACTACAGATGTTGCTCACTTAACTAAAAAATACAAGGGCTCATTTAGTGGAGAACATGGAGATGGTATTGTAAGGGCAGAGTTTATTCCTATGCTTATTGGAGCAGAGAATTATACGCTCTTAGAGTCTGTAAAACAATTGTTTGACCCTAATGGTATTTTTAATCCTGGTAAAATTGTCAAGGCATATGCTATGGATGCATCTCTGAGATATGAAATTAATAGGGAGGAACCTAACATAGACACCTTATTAGATTTTTCCGATAAGCAAGGAATTTTAAGGGCAGCTGAATCTTGTAATGGTAGTGGTGATTGTAGAAAAACTCACGAATCTGCTGGTGGAATGTGTCCAAGTTATCATGTGACAAAAAACGAAAAAGATACGACTAGAGGGAGGGCTAATGCACTGAGGGAGTTTTTGACGCACCCTAATTCATTAAAGGAGCGCAGTAATGCTTTTGACAATCAAGCTTTAAAAGAAGTTTTTGATCTTTGCTTAAGTTGTAAGGCCTGTAGCAGTGAATGCCCTAGTAATGTAGATATAGCCTCTTATAAAGCGGAGTTTTTATATCAGTATCAGGAAGCGAATGGTTATAGTTTTAGGTCAAAGCTATTTGCTTACAACACCCAATTAAACAAATTGAGTAGTTTGGTGGCTCCTTTGACTAATGCGGTATACAAATCGCCTTTATCTGGAGTAATTAAGCGTTTGAGTGGGGTATCTCAAAAAAGATCTCTGCCAGAGGTGGGTCGTTTTAATTTTCAGAAATTTTTAGACCATCAATCAAAGAAATTTGAATTGACCAAGCAAACAGTTGTCTTGTACGTAGATGAGTTTACCCGCTATATGGATATAGAGATAGGTAAAGACGCTATTTTATTGCTACTTAATCTGGGGTATAAAGTGCAATTGTGGCAAGCAGAAAGTGGTAGGACTTTTATATCTAAGGGATATTTGAAACAAGCCAAAGCCATTGCAGAAAGAAATTTAAATGACGCTTCTTTGTTCCTGGAACAGCAATGGCCTATTCTAGGGATTGAGCCTTCTGCTATTTTGAGTTTTAGAGACGAATACAAGCGTTTGAGTCCGGATCATGCCATGGTAGAAAAATTGACTTTGCATTCATTTTTAATCGAGGAATTTCTCGTGGCTGAATTTAATCGTGGAGAAATTAGTGCTGAAATTTTTCACAACAATGAAAAACAAATTAAAGTCCATGTCCATTGCCACCAGAAATCTTTGGTAAATTCTAAGGTAACTTTTGACTTATTAAATATTCCAGCAAAACATAAGGTCACCTTAATCCCTTCAGGATGTTGTGGTATGGCTGGTTCATTTGGCTATGAAGAAGAACATTATGATCTGAGTATGTCTGTTGGTGCTTTAACTCTGTTTCCTGCGGTTTCCAAGGCCGCTAAAGACGTTGTAATTGCAGCAAACGGCACTTCATGCAGGCACCAAATAAAGGATGGTACCCAAAGAGACGCCAAACACCCCATTACTATTTTAAAGGAATCCCTTTTTTAAATGTTCTGGAAATAAAGGAATAATATCTATGTCATCTTCTGGTTCGCTGGAGAAAAATGGTACCAGTTTGTCATTCTGATAGTGGTATACTTTCCACCTGTTAAAATGAAATTCTAATGCGGTTAAGCTCTCAACCCAGTCTCCTGAATTTAGATAGGTAGTGCGCCCTTTAGGAGTTTCAATAATCTCTTTTTTTGTCTGGTGAATGTGGCCACATACCACGTAGTCATAACCGTTTTCAATAGCTAAATCAGCGGCAGTTTCTTCAAAGTCTTGGATGTATTTCACAGCAGATTTTACAGACTGTTTAATTTTACTTGAAAGGGAGTATTTTTCCTTGCCCATTTTATCTAAGCACCAATTTACCCAGCGATTCATCAGAATCAGAGAATCATATCCATAGCCACCCAATCGTGCGAGCCATTTGGCATTTTGAATGGAGAGGTCAAAAACATCTCCGTGAAAAAACCATGCTTTCTGACCATTTAGATCCAGTATTAACTTATCTACAATACTGAAATTACCCATTTTTGTGTCTGAAAATCTTCGCAATAGCTCGTCGTGGTTCCCAGTGATATATATCACCTCTGTTCCTTTTGAGGCCATATTCATGATTTTTTTTATAATTTTTAAATGTGATTTGGGGAAGTAACGCTTGCTAAACTGCCAAATGTCTACAATATCACCATTGAGAATTAATTTTTTAGGAGCAATACTATTGAGATAAGTCAATAGCTCGTCTGCATGACAGCCGTAGGTGCCTAAATGAACATCTGAAATAACGGCAATATCTAAAGGTCTTTTTTTCAAAATGATAGGATTTACACAAATTTCTTTTTTTTGTGGCTTTAGGGTTTAAACGATAAGTTAAGTTCTCATAAATAGTTGGTTAAATTGATTACCTCAATGTTTTCAGAAGGTTAATTGTGAATTATAATCACTAAATTTTGATAGACACCCATTAAAAAGTATATTTGATTTTAATTTTTTAATATGGCGGGTAATAGTTTCGGTACTCTTTTTAAACTCAGTAGTTTTGGGGAATCTCATGGGGAAGCGATTGGGGGTGTTATTGATGGTTGTCCTTCTGGAGTGGTTTTAGATATGAAAGCCATTCAAAGAGATTTAGACAGAAGAAAACCCGGGCAATCTGCTATTGTTACCCAACGAAAAGAACCGGATGAAGTGAAGATACTGTCTGGTGTATTTGAGGGAAGAACTACTGGAACACCCATTGGTTTTGCTATTTTTAATACCAACCAGAAATCTGCAGACTATTCTCATATAAAGGATTCTTACAGACCTTCTCATGCAGATTATGTATACGACCAGAAATACGGTTTTAGAGATTACAGGGGCGGAGGTAGAAGTAGTGCTCGAGAAACAGCAGCGAGAGTCGTTGCCGGTGCCATAGCAAAGCAATTTTTAGCACCAATCTCTTTTCAAGCTTATGTTTCCCAAGTGGGTGAAATTACATTAGATAAGACTTATGATCAATTGGACCTGTCATTAGCAGAAACTAACGATGTGAGATGCCCTGATAATGAAGTGGCTGCTAGAATGGAGCAACACATTAAAGAGATAAAAAAACAAGGAGACACTATAGGGGGAATTATTGACTGTGTAATTAAAAACGTCCCTGTTGGTCTAGGAGAACCTGTTTTTGATAAATTACACGCCCAACTAGGAAAAGCTATGCTGTCTATAAATGCTGTTAAAGGATTTGAATTTGGTAGTGGTTTTCAGGGGGTAACCATGAAAGGAAGTGAGCACAATGACGCATTTAATACAGACGGCAGTACACAAACAAATTTTAGTGGTGGTATTCAAGGAGGAATAAGCAATGGAATGGATATTTATTTCAGGGTTGCTTTTAAGCCTGTTGCCACGATATTGCAATCTTATGATACTATAGATAAATCCGGAAATGCGATAAAAACCCAAGGGAAAGGACGTCATGATCCCTGTGTAGTACCCAGAGCGGTGCCAATTGTGGAAGCTATGGCAGCTATGGTATTAGCAGATGCTTTCCTTTTTAATAAAACCCAATCTAAATAGATATGCGCAAACTAGAATTGCATTGGAAAATACTTATTGGAATGTTCTTAGGGGTATTATTTGCCTTTATAATGGTTAATTTTAGCTGGGGTCCAGACTTCGTATCTGACTTTATAAAGCCTTTTGGAACAATCTTCATTAATTCTCTAAAGCTCATTGCTGTTCCACTTATACTAGCCTCTTTGATAAAAGGAATTTCAGACCTTAAGGATATTTCTAAGCTCTCTAAAATGGGCGGAAGAACCATTGGTATATATATTCTAACAACTGTTATTGCGGTAACTATTGGACTTGGAATAGTCAATATTATAAAACCAGGTAATTCTATATCTGAAGCTACTCGATTAGAATTGGTTGAAAATTATTCTGGAGACGCTAATGAAAAAATCATGGCTGCTGCAAAACAACAAGAATCTGGGCCTTTACAAGCTTTAGTAGACCTAGTGCCTTCGAATATTTTTAAAGCCGCTAGTGACAATGGCAATATGTTGCAAGTGATATTTTTCGCTATATTCTTTGGAATAGGCCTCATCCTAATTCCAGAAAAACAAGCTAAGCCTGTAAAAGATTTTTTTGATGGGTTTAATGAAGTCATACTAAAATTGATTGATTTAATTATGCTTGCTGCTCCCTACGGTGTATTTGCTTTATTGGCTGCATTGGTTGTTGAAGCGCCAAGTGCAGACTTATTTAAAGCCCTTGGCTGGTATGCTTTATGTGTACTTCTAGGGTTAGCAATTATGATTGGGTTTTATATTTTAGTGGTCTATATATTCACTAAGCGTTCTCCTTCTTTTTTTGTTAAAGGTATTTCACCTGCGCAATTACTAGCTTTTTCAACCTCTTCAAGTGCAGCTACACTTCCTGTAACCATGGAAAGGGTAGAGGAGCACCTTGGGGTGGAAGAAGAAGTGACAAGTTTTGTACTCCCTATAGGCGCTACCGTGAATATGGATGGATCGAGTTTATACCAAGCAGTAGCAGCGGTATTTATCGCTCAAGCCTTTGGTATGGATTTAGATTTCTATACCCAATTAGGAATCATTGTCACAGCCACATTAGCTTCCATAGGTAGTGCTGCTGTTCCAGGTGCTGGAATGGTCATGTTGGTAATCGTATTAGCTCAAGCGGGTATTCCAGAGGCGGGATTGGCTTTAATTTTTGCGGTAGACAGACCCCTAGATATGTGTAGAACTGTTGTGAATGTCACAGGAGATGCAGCCGTATCTATGTTGGTGGCTAAATCTATTGGTAAATTAAAGGATGAGCCTGTAGAAAAGTGTTGGGACGACAACCTTCCTGCATAATCCCATTAAGTTTTATAGGTCTTCTTAAGTGTCTGTTTTAAAACAAGTATTTTCAGGAAAATCACTGAGATTACAGCTTTGTTTACGACCAAACCATTTGGTCCTGTTTTTAGCGGTATAGTAATAGCAAAAATCCCTTATTTTAGAGGGTATAATTTGTAATAAAACACTTACAAAATACCAAACTGGTAGTAACATTAATATTTG
>CAKZOR010000150.1 GCA_937136755.1 uncultured Flavobacteriaceae bacterium
GACTGCCAGCTGAAACGGCATTTGCCTCGCCTTGCACAAGGCCATAACCGTTTGGAAATCCGGGCTTAGCTGCAAAGTCATCCATCTCGTTATTAAGCAGCATGCCTGTGCCGGGGACCACAATACCCGAGCCAAAACTAAAGTTGATGGTGTAGGTATTAGTGACGACATTACCGAACTGATCGACAACAGAGAAATGGGTCGTTTCAGTGCTTTCATAATCGTCAACGTCGCCAGGCTTGATGATTTCTGAGGGGGTCGCCTGGTCGTCCTTAATGAGCTCCCGACGTTTTTCCAGATACGGCTCACTCGTGAGCGTAGCAATGGGAATAGTCGTTCGATCTGGATCGCCGAGGTATTCACTGCGATCCGCATAAGCCAACTTCATCGATTCGATCAGCAAATGCAGGTAGGCCGCGCTGTTATGGCCCATGTCCTCGATGGGGTAGGGCTCCAAAAGCTTCAAAATCTGAGAGACATGCACGCCGCCAGATGAAGGGGGTGGCGCACTGACAATGTCATACCCTCTAAACGAAGCGCGAACGGGTTTTCGCTCGATCGCACGGTAGCTTGCGAGATCGTCGGCGTTCATAACACCGCCTCCTCGCTGCATTTCTGCTGCAATAAGCGCAGCCGTTTTACCTTTGTAAAACCCGTCGAAGCCTTTATCTCTCACACGCTTGAGCGTGGCGGCAAGATCAGGCTGCTTGAACAACGTGCCCATTGCCGGAGCTGTCCCCGTCCCTCCGAGATAAACGCGGTTTGCCTCTTCGTTACGGCCGAGGCGCTTTGCCGCTGAGCGCAAGTTCAGGTGAAGCGCTGCAGGCACCGCAAAGCCGTTCTCTGCAAGATCGATGGCGGGCTGCATTACTGTTTTTAGATCCAGCGTGCCGTACTGCTCAAGTGCATGAATGAGTCCCGCAACGGTCCCTGGAATGCCAGCGGCACTCACACTGTTGTATGCCTTGCGCTTATTGACCGTTCCGTCTTCATTTAGAAACATATCTCGAGAGGCGGCGGCCGGCGCCATTTCGCGATAATCGATGAATACTTGCTCGTTAGCGTCAGCGAGGTGGACGAGCATAAATCCGCCGCCTGCGATGTTGCCGGCACGCGGCAGCGTTACAGCAAGCGCAAAGCCGGTCGCAACGGCCGCATCAATCGCATTGCCGCCTTTTTTTAACATAGCCAAACCGGCTTCTGAGGCTAATTTCTCAGGGCCTGACACCATGCCCCGCGACGCGATTGCAGGTATGAATCGCGTTCCGTAGTCGATCAACGGACCCCCTTGACTCTCGCTCTGCGCCAAGCTCCTCATGGGGCTTGTGATAATCAGGAAGGCGAGAAATAAACGAGTTAGACGCATCAATACGTGCTCCAAAAAATACGAGAGAGGAAATTAACACAGGTTGCTCCTCATATTGACCACCCTCTGAGAAGTGAGCGTGCAATATCGTAAACGCGACTTGCTCCGCAATACCTTTGCAATATCGATTACCATTGCCACTTCAGGAGGGTATATGGAACTCAAAGACTTTCGCAGACAGTATACGAAGGGTGGGCTGCGGCGCGGTGCGTTACCAGAGCAGCCAATGGCCTTGTTCGAGCAGTGGCAGGCAGATGCGACGGCGGCAGGGCTCGCCGATCCAACTGGCTGCGTTGTGGCGACTGTGCACCCTGGTGGCATGGTGCGCCAACGCTTTGTGCTTCTAAAAGGGGTCGATGAGCGAGGGTTCGTCTTCTATACCAATTATAAAAGCGACAAGGCCGTTGCGCTCTCTCACTGTGACGAGGCCTCGATGCTATTTCCCTGGAATGAGCTTGATCGTCAATTCAGTATGTCGGGTGTGGTGCGGAAAGTTTCTGAAGAGGAATCCGATCAATACTTCGCGGCGCGACCGCGCGCCAGTCAACTCGCCGCATGGACATCACAGCAAAGCCAGCCGATTGAGAGCCGTGATGCCTTGGAACAGCAGTTTCACGCCACCGTTGCTCGCTTTGAGGGCGATCACGTTGCGCGACCCCCGCACTGGGGTGGATTTCGCTTAGAGCCTACTCGGATTGAATTTTGGCAGGGCGGTAGCGACAGGCTTCACGATCGTTTTGTTTACGTTTCAGAGCCGTCTGAACAGGGCACAGATCAATGGCGACTATCGCGCCTACAACCCTAATTTGAATCTGAACTCGTCGTGCCCTGCGAACGATTCACGCACTCCGATAAACAAATCGCTTGATGTAGTGAGGAATCGGAGGGAGCTCCAAGAGCTGCCGTCTCAGAAGATCAAGGCCAATCGCAGCAACGAGGATCTGAAATCGCTCGCGAGAACCGGGGATTTGCAACCGGATAGCATCGTTATTGTCCTTTGTACCCCAGGCGAGCCACACCGTGCCCACGGGCTTGTCCTCGCTACCACCACCCGGGCCGGCAACGCCTGAAACGGCAATACCGATATCTGCGTTTGCTTTTGTTAATGCGCCGAGCAACATAGCGCGAACAACCCCTTCACTGACCGCGCCGTGGCTATTGATTGTGTCCTCAGAGACATGGAGTACCTGCTGCTTAGCCGTGTTGGCATAGGTGACAAAGCCGGCTCCAAATACCTGCGACGATCCCGCTTCTTTTGTAATCAGCGAGGCAATCAGGCCACCCGTGCATGACTCTGCCGTGGTCAACGTCATTCGCTTTTCAACCAATACACGCTGCAGCGCCATGGCGAGCTGATCGCTGTCCTCTCCAATAACATGATCGCCAATGAGCTCAAGGAGTAGCTGCTCAGCCTGGTCGCGCTTTTCAAGAAGCGCTTCATCATCAACTTGCAGTTTTAGTTCAAGTTGCGGCAAGCCTGATCGAAACCCTAGGACGACCCCTTCCGGCCAATCTTGATTTCGTTCGTTGACCAATTCTTGAATGGTGGATTCGCCAATGCCAAATGTTTGAAGCCGGCGTATATAAGTGGTGCCCGAGCCCACGCGCTGAGCAACGCGTTGACCGATTTCAGGCAGCATGGCTGTTAGCTCCACCGGCACGCCAGGCGTGGTGATGACTAAGCTCTCGCCTATTTCGACTGCAAAACCGACAGCGCTGCCAATAGGGTTGTCAACGATGTCCGCGGACTCAGGTAAAAGCGCTTGTTTAAGATTGCTCGCGTTGAGTTCTAGGCCGCGTTTTTCACACCATTCTTCAAGGTGTTTGATCGCCTTTGGGTGGTCAGTCAGTCGCTCCCCTAAGACGTCGGCTACAACGTCTGCTGTCAGATCGTCCTCGGTTGGGCCGAGACCACCGTTGATGATGACAACGCCCGCATCCTGACACAGCGCTCTTAGGCTTTCTCTGAGCAACTCTTGATCGTCACCTACGGTAATCTTTTTACTGATCGCGATTTGCCGCTCTCCCAGTGCGATGGCAATCCGCGAGGAATTACTGTCCACGGTATCACCGCTCATCAGTTCATTGCCGGTAAGAAGAAGCGCGACTTTTTTATGCTGTGACATGTTTATCCTTCGAGATAGCGAAACACTGAGAAGCGGCCTTTTAGACCTCAATGACTCGTTGATCAGAAGTCGGCGTTTCCTGGCGTTCTTGGAAATGGAATGACGTCTCTGACGTTTTCCATGCCGGTGATATAAGCCACTAGCCGCTCAAAGCCAAGACCAAACCCCGCATGCGGCACCGTCCCGTAGCGGCGTAAATCGCGATACCACCAGAGCGTCTCTTTGAGCCCCTCGTCCATTCGGGCGTCCAATACATCGAGCCGCTCTTCGCGCTGGCTACCCCCAATAATCTCACCAATGCCCGGCGCAAGGACGTCCATGGCGGCCACAGTTTTTTCGTCATCGTTTAGGCGCATGTAAAATGCTTTTATATCGCGCGGATAATCGGTTACTACCACGGGTGACTTGAAATGCTCCTCGGCTAGGAAACGTTCGTGCTCGGAGGCCATGTCGATTCCCCATTCGACAGGGTATTCAAACTTTTTGCCTGACTTCAGCAAAATGTCGATCGCATCGGTATAAGTGACACGAACAAAGGGATTTTCAACAATATTTCCCAGAGCGAGCAAACCCATATGGATAAGGTACTCAACTTGTTAGATGCCTATGGATTGGAAGATTCTGCGCACCCAGATAGAGGTGTTTTCAACAACCCTGAATTATCTGAGTTTTATGAAACCCTTACCGCCAAAGCAGCACTTTCATTAGAAGACGCGCTCCAAGTAGGAGCCACTATTGAAGATTTAGACATCTCTGATATTAATGAGTTTTTGAGCCGTACGCAAGAACCTACGATTATAAATGTATATGAAAGTTTGAATTGTGGTTCTAAAAACCACATAAGGTCTTTTAATGGACAAATAGAAAATCTAGGAGACACGTATACGCCTCAATTTATTAGTCAGGATGAATTTGAAATAATTCTCAGTCAACCCAGTGGTGGTTGCGGTAATTAATTTGCATGTATGGACCATTAAAAAACCCCTTAGCGAGTGCTAAGGGGTTTTTTAGTGCATGGGGCGCCGCCCAAAATATATTCTTAGGGTTTTTTATCCCTTGATGTTTGCGCTTAAGAATTCGCGGTTCAGACGGGCGATGTTTTCTAGAGAAATGCCTTTAGGACATTCTATTTCGCAGGCCCCTGTATTGGTACAGTTTCCAAAACCTTCTAAGTCCATTTGGCGCACCATGTTTTCTACACGCTCTGTAGCCTCTACCTGCCCTTGAGGGAGGAGTGCGTACTGAGATACTTTTGCAGAGGTAAATAGCATGGCAGAAGCGTTCTTACAAGCCGCTACACAAGCTCCACAACCAATACAAGCCGCTGCAGCAAAAGCACTGTCTGCATCTTGTTTGTTAATTGGAATGGCGTTGGCGTCTAAGGTGTTACCGGAAGTATTTACAGACACATAGCCTCCTGACTGCTGAATGCGGTCAAAGGCAGAACGGTCTACAATGAGATCTTTGATCACTGGGAATGCTTTGGCCCTGAAAGGCTCAATGGTAATGGTGTCACCATCTTTAAAGCTACGCATGTGTAACTGGCAAGTGGTGACCATACGGTCTGGACCGTGCGGTTCTCCATTGATTTGTAAAGAACAAGATCCGCAGATTCCTTCCCTACAATCGTGGTCAAATTCTACAGGAGTTTCTCCTTTGTTGATCAAACCTTCGTTTAAGACATCTAGCATCTCTAAGAAAGACATGTCTCCTTCAATCCCGTCTATAGGGTAGGTTTGCATTTTTCCTTTGCTGTTGGCGCTGTCTTGTCGCCAAATTTTTAAAGTGAGCTTCATAGGTCTTTTTTATTTGTAGCTTCTGGTCTTAACTTCTATATTTTCGTACACCAATTCTTCTTTGTGAAGTACGGCGTCTTTAGGCGCACCTTTGTACTCCCAGGCAGAGACAAATTTAAAGTTTTCGTCGTCCCTAAGGGCTTCTCCTTCTGGTGTTTGGTATTCTTCTCTAAAGTGTCCGCCACAAGATTCATTTCTCGTCAAGGCATCTTTAGCAAATAACTCTCCAAGTTCTAAAAAGTCTGCCACACGGCCTGCTTTCTCTAACTCTTGGTTTTTGGTGTTTATGTCTCCAGGGATTTTTACGTTTTCCCAGAAATCTGCTCTTAAAGCGGCTATTTCTTCAATGGCTTCTTTAAGTTCTTTCTCATTTCTAGACATACCACATTTGTTCCACATGATTTTTCCGAGCTTTTTGTGGTAGTAATCTACAGAATGCAATCCTTTTCCAGCTTTCATTTTAGCCATTCTATCGGTGACTTCTTTTTCAGCGGCTTCAAATTCAGGGCTGTCCGTGGGAATAGTTCCTGTGGCAATGTCGTCTGCCAAGTAGTCTCCAATCGTAGAAGGCAATACAAAGTATCCGTCTGCCAGTCCTTGCATGAGGGCAGAAGCCCCAAGTCGGTTAGCCCCATGGTCACTAAAGTTGGCTTCACCAGCGGCAAAACAACCAGGAATGGTGGTTTGTAAGTTATAATCTACCCAAAGGCCTCCCATAGTGTAGTGCACTGCTGGGTAAATCATCATAGGAGTTTTGTATGGGTTCTCATCTACGATTTTCTCGTACATCTGGAAGAGGTTCCCGTACTTGGCTGCGATGATCTCTTCTCCAAGCACTCTTACTTCTGTGTCAGAAGCGTCTTTTTGTCCAGAGATAAGCGCTTTCTCTTTTCCGTAACGCATAATAGCTGCGTCAAAGTCCAAGTAAACGGCTTCTCCTGTTTTATTGACTCCAAATCCAGCGTCACAACGCTCTTTGGCTGCTCTAGAAGCTACGTCTCTAGGCACTAAATTTCCAAAAGCAGGGTAGCGTCTTTCCAAGAAATAATCCCTGTCTTCTTCTGCAATTTGAGTAGGCTTTAATTTTCCATTTCTAATGGCGTCTGCATCTTCTTTTTTAGCTGGCACCCAAATACGCCCGTCATTTCTAAGCGACTCAGACATGAGCGTTAGCTTAGACTGGTGGTCTCCAGAAACAGGAATACAGGTAGGGTGAATTTGCGTAAAACATGGGTTGGCAAAATAAGCCCCTCTTCTGTGGGCACGCCAAGCGGCCATGACATTAGACCCCATAGCATTGGTAGAAAGGAAGAATACGTTTCCGTAACCTCCAGAAGCCAATACTACTGCGTGTGCAGAATGACGCTCAATGGCTCCAGTAACTAGGTCTCTGGCAATAATCCCCCTTGCCTTACCATCTACCAAGACTAGGTCTAGCATTTCATGGCGGTTGTAAGGAGTAATTTTACCACGGTTAATCTGACGGTTCATAGCAGAGTAAGCCCCCAATAAAAGTTGCTGACCTGTCTGACCTTTTGCGTAAAAAGTTCTAGACACCAATACCCCTCCAAAAGAGCGGTTGTCTAATTGACCCCCATATTCACGGGCAAAAGGAACCCCTTGTGCCACACATTGGTCAATAATATTTCCAGATACTTCAGCCAAACGGTACACGTTGGCCTCTCTAGAGCGGTAATCTCCTCCTTTAACGGTGTCGTAAAACAAACGGTAGTTAGAATCTCCGTCGCCTTGGTAGTTTTTAGACGCGTTAATTCCCCCTTGAGCTGCAATGGAATGCGCTCTTCTGGGAGAATCTTGGTAGCAAAATGTTTTTACGTTGTACCCGAGCTCAGCGAGCGATGCCGCAGCGGCTCCACCGGCCAAACCAGTCCCCACTACAATCACGTCTATCTTACGCTTATTGGCTGGGTTTACTAGGTTAATCTTGTTTTTGTGTGCCGTCCATTTTTGGTCTAAAGGACCCTTTGGCACTTTTGAATCTAGTACACTCATAAGGCTACTGCGTTATAGGGTTTAAATGATGGTATATGGCAATAAAGGCAAATCCTAATGGAATGACAATGGCATATACTTTGGTAAATGTTTTTATAGCGGCGCTGTATTTGTTATTCACTCCCATGGTTTGGAAGGAAGAAGCGAAACCGTGTAATAAGTGGAGGGCTAAAAGCACAAAAGAAATCACATACAATCCTGTTTTAATAGGAGAGTGAAATTTTTCTACGGTTTCTGTATAGTAACGCGTAGGGTCTTCTGGGCTAAATTCTACATATTTATACACCATTTCATGAAACCAGAAGTCGTACATGTGCACAAACAAAAAGGCCAATACAGTGGCTCCAGAAATAATCATATTCCTGGAGATCCAAGAAGCGTTAGCACCGCCGTTGTATTTAAAGTAACGAACGCCACGTGCTTTTCTGTTTTGAATTTCTAACACAAAGCCCATGACAAAGTGTACAATTACCCCACCAATAAGCACAGGTTGTAGTGCGTATTGTACCAAAGGATTGTATCCCATAAAATGAGACCAGGTATTAAAAGTGTCTGGCGCAATAACGGAAGTGATATTAATCACGAAATGCTGCCCCAAGAAAACAACTAAAAATAAGCCCGAAAGGGCCATGATTATTTTTCTTGCAATGGATGATGAAGGTATTCCACTCATGTTCTTAAAAATTTTACGAGCAAATTTACAGCACGGTGGTGGTTATAACAAACTTTAAAGCAGGATAATGAGCTATTTAGACCTAAAAAAAATAGCAAGCGCTTAAATGTTGTAATTATAAATTCAAATTCCTTGTAAATGCTAAACAGAAATTAGAATTTTTTAATCCCTCCCCAGGCAATAGGCAATGCCTCCGCTGAGGTGGTCTAAGAAAATGGCTTCTTCAAAAGAAGCTTCTGTGTGGCCACCACCGGTATAAAATGCCCTGCCGCCAAGACTTTCGTGGTACCAGGCAATGGGATGGTTTACGCCATTGGTGCCGCCACTATAAGAATCTTCTTCTAAATTAATGAGCACCTTTATGGCTGGGTTAATGTTTTTGTAATTGTACCATTCATCTGCCCTAGTCCATGAGAGGGGGAGGTTTTTTGTCGCTGGGTGGTTGGGGTCTAATACCCGCATCTGGGCAGTGAGCACATTGGGATCATTAGGGTGACTCTCAAAATATGCCCCCACTAATTTTCCGTAAAAGGGCCATTCGTATTCGGTGTCTGCTGCTGCGTGAATGCCCATAAAAGCGCCCCCTTGTGATATGTAATTTTCAAAGGCTTTTTGCTGCGCATCATTGAGAACTTCTAGGGTGGTACTCAGAAATAATACCAATTGGTATTTTATTAGATTATCTGGATGAAAAGAGAAGGCGTCTTCTGTTTGGGTCACTTCAAAACCATCCTTTTCTCCTAATTTTTTTAGGGCTTTTACCCCCGCTTCAATACTGCTGTGCCTCCAGCCGCTTGTTTTGGTAAACACCAGTATCTGCGCAGGGTCTAATGCCTTGTTTTCTTGTCCAAACGCTCCAATGGAGCCAAGCAAAAAGCCTGCGATAAGTAATGTTTTTAATCCCCAAAAAGGGTGTAGGCTTCTGGAATGAGTCATGGTAGTTTTCATGTTGTTATAGATAAAAAGTAACTAGATTAAACCGCGCTAGCAGCAGCTGCAGTGAGGTATTTTTTAGGGGTAGTGCCGTATTTCTTTTTAAATGCGGCTATGTAATGACTGGCTGTTGAATAACCAATTTTAAGTCCTACTTCATTCACATTGTAGGCTCCAGAAACCAATAGTTTCCTACCATACTCCATTTTATAGTCAAATAGAAAACTGTACACAGAGTCTCCGTACACTTGTTTAAAGCCTTCTTTGAGCTTTTTAAGGCTGAGGCCAATTTCCTGAGACAATTCTGTGAGCGTGGGAGGCTCTGCCATTCTAGAAACCACAATTTCCTTGGCTTTTCTTATGCGGTTTAAATTGTCTTCATCTACCAAGAACGGGCACTGGGCTGTGTCTGCCTCTTCAGAGACATTAAAATAAAGCGCCATAAGCTCATACACCTTGGCTTTTATGTAGAGATCTTTAATACTCGAATGCAAACTGTTGTACATGAGTTGGCTAATCACCACGGCAATGGAAGGCGACACCGCCTCTTGCGCGTAGTATTTCTTGTCTTTGTTTTCGCTGCTTAAAAAAGGAATAATATGGGCCTCTCTAGAAAATAGGGTGTGAAATTTTCTGAGGGTCATGACCACGGAAAACATCCAAGCATTGGGCTGAAGCACTACATTGAGCGGCAGGTCTTTTTGGGTGTTGTACAACAGTAAGGACTGTTCCTCAGACACCGGTAGGCTGTAAGAACCCTCATTGAAAAGAAATTCTGCACTGCCTTTGAGACAAAAGTGAAACTGAATGTATGTGCTGTCTATGGCCTTGGTGAGCTTTTGGGGTAAAGGACTGTTATTCTGTATTTTAAGCACATAAAAACCTTCTTCTAAATAGATTTCTTCAAAGGGACTTAGCGCGTTGTTTTTATCTTCCATTCCTATTTTTTTAAGCATTATTTTATTTAGAATAGTTCTAAATAAAGAAGCAATACCCTAAGGCTTAGCCCAACAAAAATAAGAAACTAGGCGCATTTTGACTAAAAATGTCTAGAAAAAATTCTGAGGCGATACTAATAGTTCCGCTAGCGTTATTTTTATCTTTATTGCAGCTGTACTTTTGTACTCCCGTTTACATGGAGAAGTTGACCGTTTTTATGAAGGACTACCACATTTCTAAACACCAATCTTTTTTTTGTGTAGGATTAAACTACCAAAAGGCAGACGCTGCTACAAGAGGCTTATTTAGCCTGCAGGAGCATCAGGTGGGAGAAATACTTGCTGCAGCCAAAACAATAGGTTTAGACACGCTTATGGTGGTAAGTACTTGTAATAGAACCGAATTATACGGCTTTGCCCAAGACCCCTTTACGCTAATATCTTTATTGTGCAGCACCACCCACGGAAGTATAGAAGCGTTCCAGGAGGTGGCATACATTCACAAAAATAAAGAAGCCATTCACCATTTATTTTGTGTGGGGACTGGTTTAGACAGTCAGATTTTGGGTGATTTTGAAATTATTGCTCAAATTAAAAAGGGTTTTACTACCGCAAAAAAAGTAGGGCTTGCCAATCCATTTATGGAGCGTTTAACCAATGCGGTCATTCAGGCGAGCAAACGCATTAAGAACGAAACAAACATTTCCACAGGGGCTACCTCTGTAGCATTTGCCTCTGTACAATATATCTTAAAACAAGTCGCAGACGTATCCGAGAAGAATATCTTGTTGTTTGGGACCGGAAAGATAGGGCGCAACACCTGTGAGAATTTGGTGAAGCACACCAAAAACAGCCATATAACACTCATTAATAGGACCAAGGATACCGCAGAAAAAGTAGCGGGTAAATTTAACCTCCTCGTAAAAGACTATGGAGACTTGCCGGCTGAAATTCGTAAATCAGATATTTTGGTAGTGGCTACAGGCGCTTCAAAACCAACCGTTTCAAAGGCCCTCATCCACCACAACAGACCGCTGTTAATTCTAGATCTCTCCATTCCACAGAATGTTGATTCAGATGTGCAGGAATTGGAAAACGTGACCTTAGTGCATTTAGATGAGTTGTCTCAGATCACAGACGACACCCTAGAGAAAAGACGTGCACACATTCCGGCAGCTAAGGCCATTATAGCCCATATTGAAGGAGAATTTAACGCCTGGTTAGAGACCCGTAAATTCTCTCCGGTCATTAAAGCCCTCAAAAATAAGTTGCAGCTTATGCAGGCAGAAGAGTTGGATTTCATGCAAAAGAAAACAGCCCAATTTGACACTGCTACGGCCCAGCAGCTCACGGATAGAATGATCCAAAAAATCACCAAACAATTTGCAGAACACCTCAAAGAGGTGCAAGACCAACCCGATGAGAGTGTGGCCCTGATTGAAGCGGTGTTTCAATTAAAAGAAGCCACTACGCATGGCTAAGCCCCTTCGTATAGGCACCAGGGATTCTGCCCTTGCCATGTGGCAGGCAGAGACGGTTCAATCTCAATTGGCCGCTCATGGTATTCAAAGCGAGCTCATCCCGGTAAAATCCTTGGGAGATTTAAAACTAGACCAGCCCCTTTATGAATTGGGCGTTTCAGGGGTGTTCACCAAGACTTTAGATGTGGCCCTTTTGGCGGGTGAAATAGATCTGGCAGTGCATTCCTATAAAGATGTTCCCACGGTATTGGCCCAGGGAATTTCCACGGCTGCTGTATTAAAGCGGGCCTCCACGGCCGACGTCCTAGTGCACAAATCACCCAATTTCGCCACCTCAGGGCTCCAAATAGCCACCAGTAGTTTAAGACGCAAAGCCCAATGGCTCGCCAAATATCCCCACCACCAGTTGGTAGACATTAGGGGAAACGTACAGACCCGATTAGAAAAATTAACGCACCATTCCTGGGGCGGAGCCATTTTTGCCGCTGCTGGATTGGCCCGGCTCGACCTATTGCCTGAAATCGCTATCCGTTTGGATTGGATGGTTCCTGCCCCCGCGCATGCCGCC
>CAKZOR010000151.1 GCA_937136755.1 uncultured Flavobacteriaceae bacterium
TTGGAATCTTCCCCGTCAATTAATGGCGCGTCCATAGATACGTGACGTCCAGAATTTTTAAGGGACTGTTTCACATCTTCTACTGTCATGTCCAATTCTTTTGCAATTTCTTCAGGAGACGGCTGTCTTTCGTGTGCCTGCTCTAGAAAAGCAAAAGTCTTATTGATCTTATTGATCGAACCAATTTTGTTTAAAGGCAAACGCACAATTCTAGATTGCTCTGCCAAGGCTTGAAGAATGGATTGACGGATCCACCATACTGCATAAGAGATGAATTTAAAACCACGAGTTTCGTCAAAACGCTGGGCGGCTTTAATGAGTCCTAAGTTACCCTCGTTAATTAAATCTGGAAGGGTCAGCCCTTGGTTTTGGTATTGCTTGGCTACAGATACCACAAAACGAAGATTGGCTTTGGTTAGTTTTTCAAGTGCTACCTGGTCACCCGCTTTAATTCGCTGTGCCAACTCTACTTCTTCATCTGCGGTAATAAGGTCTACCTTACCAATTTCTTGTAAATACTTGTCTAAAGAAGCAGTTTCTCTATTGGTCACCTGCTTGGTAATCTTAAGCTGTCTCATGAATGTCTTCTGGATTAATTGGGGCTACCTAACGATTTGTTATGGGTCGCATTAGATTATACGTTCAAATCTTTAAAAGGTTACATAAAAAAGGCAGTTTTATGAAAAAAAATAGCCAGACCGAAGGTCTGGCTATTAAATGTAAGTGTAAAGAGCGCTTAGTCTCTTCTCGGTTTTCTATCACGATCGTTTCTGCGATCGTTTTTACGGTCACCTTCTGCTCTTGGCGGTCTGGCAACATATCCTTCAGGCTTTTCTAATAAAGCTTTTCTAGACACTTTCTCTTTTCTAGTTCTAGGGTCTAAACCAAAGTACTTTACTTCAAATTCATCGCCCATGTTTACCACGTCAGATACATTTTCAGTGCGTTCCCATGCCAATTCAGACACGTGTAACAATACTTCGTTTCCTGGAGCGTCTAAGTATTCTACTACAGCGCCAAAGTCTAACATTTTAATAACCCTCACTTTGTAAGAATCACCCACTATAGGTTTAAATGTTAACGAGTCTATCTTAGCCAATACCGCTTCAATGCCTTCTGGCTCAGTTCCTAAAATCTCAATGATTCCTTCTTCTGTTACAGGATCTTCCGTCACTACAATAGTAGTTTTGGTTGTTTTCTGTAGCTCTTGAATCACTTTTCCTCCTGGTCCAATAAAGGCACCAATGTATTCGTTAGGAATTCTAGCAGTGATCATCTTAGGTGCGTAAGATTTCACTTCTGCCTTAGGCGTAGCAATCGTTTCTACCAATTTAGACAAAATGTGTAACCTACCCGCAGAAGCTTGTTTAAGGGCGTTCACTAAGATTTCGTAAGACAAACCTTTCACTTTAATATCCATCTGACAAGCGGTAATTCCGTCTGCAGTTCCGGTTACTTTAAAGTCCATGTCTCCTAAGTGATCTTCATCTCCTAAAATGTCTGACAATACAGCGTATTTTCCTGAATCAGCATCTGAGATAAGCCCCATAGCAATTCCAGACACTGGTTTTGTCATTTGAACCCCAGCATCCATGAGTGCCATAGTACCCGCACAAACAGTTGCCATAGAAGAAGAACCGTTAGATTCTAATACTTCACTTACCACCCTTACAGTATAAGGACAGTCTGCTGGAATTTGGTTTTTAAGCGCACGTTGTGCCAAGTTTCCGTGACCTACTTCTCTTCTAGAAGTTCCTCTTATAGGTCTTGCTTCTCCAGTGGAGAAAGGAGGGAAGTTGTAGTGTAGGTAGAATTTTTCTTCTCCCTCGTAAGAAGGCATGTCAATTTTGTTGGCTTCTCTAGAAGTTCCTAAAGTTACCGTAGCCAAAGCTTGCGTTTCTCCTCTGGTGAAAATAGAAGAACCGTGCGTAGAAGGCAAATAGTCAATTTCACACCAGATAGGTCTAATCTCATCTGTTTTACGACCGTCTAATCTAAGCCCTTCATTTAAGGTAAGATCTCTTACGGCATTTTTCTCTGCTTTGTAGTAGTATTTAGACACTAAGTCGCCAAAATCTGCCAATTCTTCTTCTGAAAAACTTGCTTTAATTTCTTCTTTAATTGCGCTGAAAGCTGCAGATCTCTCGTGTTTTGCAGAACCTGCTTGAGCAATGGCGTATACTTTGTCGTAAGCCATGTCATGAATCTTAGCTGCTAAAGCCTCGTCTTCTCTTTCTGGTGCATACTCACGTACTTCTTTTTTTCCAAATGCCTCTGCCAATCTAATTTGAGCAGCACACTGTACTTTAATGGCGTCATGAGCGAATTTAATGGCTTCTACCATTTCTTCTTCGCTAATTTCTAGCATCTCCCCTTCTACCATCATCACTGAATCTGCAGAAGCCCCAATGACCATATCAATATCAGACACTTCTAACTGAGCTCTGGTAGGATTAAGGATAAATTTTCCATCTATACGTCCTACCCTTACTTCAGAGATAGCACATTCGAAAGGAAAGTCAGACAATTGAATGGCTGCAGAGGCTGCCAATCCTGCCATAGCATCTGGCATAACATCTTCATCATGAGACATTAATTGGATCATTACCTGTGTTTCTGCATGGTAATCTTTTGGAAACAAAGGACGTAACACCCTGTCTACCAATCTCATGGTAAGTACCTCACCATCACTTGGTCTGGCTTCTCTTTTGAAGAAACCGCCTGGGTATCGGCCAGAGGCCGCAAATTTTTCACGGTAATCTACCGTTAAGGGTAAAAAGTCTACATCACTTTGCTTGTAGTTAGACACTACCGTACAAAGCAACATACATTTACCAGACTGAACCACCACAGAACCATGGGCCTGCTTGGCTAATTTTCCAGTTTCAATAGAGATTTCTCTACCGTCACCAAGGTCTATGACCTCTTTAAATACTTTTGGAATCATACAATTTAATTACACCCACTCGCTGTGGGAAGTTAAACAATGGTCTCCGCCTGCTGGACGGCCAGGTTGTGTTGTTGTGTGTTGTGTGACCAATGAAAAACTAGGTATCAGCTTTTTGATATATCCGGTTTAAAAAGTCCGGTCTTTAAAGTAAAAAAGGGAAGCCTAAGCTTCCCTTTTAAATTATTTACGAATATTAAGCTCTTTGATTATCGCACGATATCTCAAGACGTCTACTTTAATCAGGTAGTCTAATAAACTCCTTCTTTTACCTACCAAACGAACAAGAGAACGTTCCGTATTGTAATCTTTACGGTTGTTTTTTAAATGCTCCGTAAGGTGATTAATTCTGTGTGTGAATAAGGCGATTTGCCCTTCTGAATTGCCAGTGTCAGTGGCAGACTTGCCGTGTTTTGCAAAAATCTCGGCTTTAACTTCTTTGGTTAAATACATTCCAATATTGTTTTAAATGATTTTGATGTATTTGATTGATTTTCAATCAGGGCGCAAATATAGAAAAACTAAATGATATTAACTTTGTTTTTCAATTTTTTATGAGTTGTTATTGCTTTTATATGAATTACTTATGCTACAGTTTCCCTTACAGGATTGTTTTGAATGAGGTCTATATATAGATTTACTTTGTTTTTTAATGCTTTTCTATGCACTATAAAGTCTAAAAATCCATGCTCTAATAGGAATTCAGAAGTTTGAAAGTCATCTGGTAAATCTTTTCCAGTCGCTTCTTTTACCACCCTTGGTCCTGCAAATCCGATTAATGCGCCTGGTTCAGCGATATTAATATCTCCTAACATGGCATAAGAGGCGGTGGTTCCTCCCGTAGTTGGATCTGTGCACAAGGAAATATAAGGCAAGCCTGCTTCTGCCAATTGGGCCAGTTTGGCCGACGTCTTAGCCAGCTGCATTAAAGAAAGTGCGGCTTCCATCATTCTGGCTCCACCCGATTTTGAAATCATTAAAAAAGGGGTGTTTTTCTTAATGGCGTGGTCAATTCCTCTGGCAATTTTTTCTCCTACTACAGAGCCCATAGACCCTCCAATAAAAGCGAAATCCATACAGCAAATCACAATATCTTTTCCGTTAGATTTTCCAAAACCTGTTCTCACAGCGTCCTTTAAACCTGTCTTTTTTTGCGCTGCTTTTAAACGGTCTGCGTACTTCTTGGTGTCTTCAAATTTTAAAGGGTCTTTAGAAGTGAGTTTGGCGTCTATTTCAGTAAATTTATTACCGTCAAATAGTATTTCAAAATACTCCTTGCTTCCTATTCTTACGTGATAGTCGTCTTCAGGACTGACATAAAAATTTTTAGCCAAATCATCAGATTCGACAATTTTACCGGTAGGAGATTTGTACCACAGGCCTTTTGGCGTGTCTTTCTTTTCCTCTGTTGCGGTTTGTATTCCTTTTTCTGTTCTTTTAAACCAAGCAGACATATTTGTGTGAATTTAAATGAAGCGAATACCCATTAAAGTATTCGCTTAAACAAACTTAGCAAAAAGCTAGACTTTAAAAAAATTATAAAGTTTGAACGTTGTTCAAATCTTCAAATGCTTTGGTCAGTCTGGCCACAAAAGTTTTCTCTCCTTCACGAATCCAAACCCTTGGGTCGTAGTATTTTTTATTCGGTTGGTCTGCACCGTCTGGATTACCAATTTGTCCTTGTAAGAAATCTTTTTTGTCTTGGATATAATCCCTTGTTCCCTCTAAAAATGCGTATTGAAGGTCTGTGTCAATATTCATTTTAATGACACCGTATCCAATAGACTCTCTGATTTCCTCTAATGTAGAACCTGATCCACCGTGAAATACAAAGTCAATTGAATTGTGTTCCAAACCGTATTTTTCAGAAATGAATTCTTGTGAATTCAATAAGATCTTTGGAGTTAATTTTACGTTTCCAGGCTTGTAAACTCCATGAACGTTTCCGAAGGCTGCAGCAATGGTGAATCTTGGACTTACTTTAGATAACTCCTCATATGCATAAGCTACTTCTTCTGGTTGTGTGTATAATTTAGAGTCGTCCACATCTGTATTGTCTACGCCGTCTTCTTCTCCTCCAGTTATACCCAACTCTATTTCTAAAGTCATATCCATTTTGCTCATTCTAGCTAGATACTCTTTACAAATGGCGATATTCTCTTCCAATGGCTCTTCTGACAAATCAATCATATGAGAGCTAAATAATGGCTTTCCAGTGGCTTTGAAGTGGGCTTCACTAGCGTCTAATAAACCATCGATCCAAGGCAATAATTTTTTTGCACAGTGGTCTGTATGGAGTATTACCGTAGCTCCGTATACTTCTGCCAATTGGTGCACGTGTTTTGCTCCAGCAATAGCCCCTTGAATGGCGGCTTGTTCATTTTTGTTAGACAATCCTTTACCTGCATTAAATTGGGCACCTCCATTTGAAAATTGAATGATCACTGGGGCATTTAATGAAGCAGCAGTTTCCAGAACACCATTAATGGTGCTAGAACCTGTAACATTTACAGCCGGTAAGGCAAAGCCTTTTTCTTTGGCATAGTTAAAAATTTCTTGAACTTGATCTCCTGTGGCAACGCCAGCTTTAATGTTGTGGGACATGTAATTGTATTATCTATAAATGATTAGAAACGCAAAAATAGGAAAAAACTAGGCTTAAAATGGATAATTTATACCAATATTTATTACGGAATTCGCAAAATTATAGTCTCTGAACCAGCGTTTTGAACTTTCTAAGCTAGGATTGTAGGTTTTGAATCCCACATCTAGTCTAAATACAAAGTACGTAAAATCGTACCTGACGCCAAATCCACTGCCTATGGCAATTTGCTGAAGGGAAGCCATTCCTTGGAATGACCGTTCTGGGTCATTAACGCCATCTAAAGCATTCCAAATATTTCCAGCATCTGTAAATACAGCGCCTTTAATTGCTCCTAAAAGGGGGAATCGGTACTCTAAATTAAATGCCAATTTAAAGTTAGCTTCATTAAAATCATTGAGGTTGTTCGTACTTCCTGGTCCTAATGCATAGGCATTCCATGCCCTATTATCGTTAGAGCCACCAGCAAAATAGGACCTTGCAAAAGGTATGGTACTCGCATTGCCATAGGGTATGGCAATACCTCCAAAACTTCTAAACGCCAATACTTGGTCTCTTCCAACGCGCCAATGCTTTATGAAGTCTAGCTCAGTTTTAATATATTGTGCATAAGGCACTCCTGCTATTAATTTGGTTCCTGATTCATTTTCTTCTACAGGCATTATATTAGATAGTAAGCTGAGTAAGTTCCCAGCACTTTCAATTTTGGCTCTAAACTGATAGAAATCAGGATCCGTAATTTCTTTTTTATTGTTTTTAATCAGGGTTAGTTGACTACTTGAGATGAGGTTGTTTTCTATGAGCCTGTTTTTTCGCTCTTCAATTCTTTGAATTTCTTTGTATTGTTCTGAGTTGTTGTCTTGGGTATTTAAAAAGGTCTCTATAAAATTTGTGGCACCTTGTGGTATGGTGAGTTCCCCATTACCTGTTGTTGTTGGATCAAAAAAGGATTTAAAGACAGGGTCTTGGGTGTAGTCTTGCGCCAAAGTATTTAGCCTGTTGTAAGTGGTGCCATACACACTGAAGAAACGTTCTGGGTTGAGGTTTTGAACGTATTGAACTTCTAAAAGGTTGGCGTTGAATTTCAGAAAATCGTTTGGGGCCCAATTAAAGCCATATGTGGCATTGAGTGTTTGTTTATCCAGTCCTATATTTTTTTGAAAACTGGTTCCAAGGCTAATCTTTGTTTGGGGTAGGCTATTTTTAGAGAGTAAGCCTTTAAGTGATATAAAGGGAAACCATAAATTGGGAATATTTAAATTTACGTCTATACCAATCTCTGACAGGTATTTTTCACTGCTTAGTGCGGCGTCTCCAAGAATGCCTACAGACCCTCTACCAGAAAGACTTAATATTTCTGCACCTCCAAAAATATTTCTGGCCATTAGGGAACTACTAAAGGCTAATCCTAGCCGTTGAATATTGGAGTGGGTTACATCTAAATTAACTTGAGCGGCATAGGTATCTTTAGAATTTAAATAAATTTCTGCTAATAAATCGGGTACTCCTTCAATTTCAGAGATAGATATATTAGGGTATTTAAAGGTATTTAGACTACTCATTTTTCTAAAGGTAAGTTGTCTATTATATTCTGCATAAATATCCCCTTCTATTAGGTAAACTGGGTCAGTAATGGCTTTAGGTTTATAGCGGAGTTTGTCCTTATAAAAAATAGTAAATCCGTTGTGTTCAATGGAATCTAGCGCTGTTTTGGGCGTGTTATAAGGAATGTCTGTGTACAGATTAACCTGTTTTATTTTTTTGATGAGATAGGGTTCGCTAACGGTTTCATTGTTTTCTTTTGGGTTTCTTACTGTGAGTAATACATTTAATAAAGAGTCTTTGTTTTTTTGAACGGTATCTCTACTAATGCTAAAACTTACGGCACTTTCTTGAAAATTATATATACCGTGGTCTTTGGCTAGTTTGCTAATGCGATCTCTCTCTGCGTCAAAATCCTCATAAGAAAAAGGGTTTCCTTTTTGAATAAAAGAGTGGTTCTTACTTTTTTTGTATAGGCTGTCTAAATCCTTGGAATAAAAAATAGATTTAACGGAGTCTATTACAAAAGCACGCCCTTTGTCTATAGTATAATGAACGGTCGCTTTTTGTTTCCTTGGGTGGTTTTTCTGTTTGACATTTACAGCAGCATTGAAATATCCAATACTTTTATAATATGCTTGGAGCCTTTCTATGGATCTATTGGTGCTTTTTGGATCAATAAGGACCGCCTGCTCTCCAATTCTATTTAACCAGGTGTCGCTGTCAGGTTTTTTACTGAGATTACTAACATTGAGCTTTAAAGGGCTCCCAAAAATATAGGTATTGGGTTGTTGAATTAGCAGGTTGTAAAGCGCTTCATCTGTGCGCTTTTCAGTACCCTCGAAGATGACATTCTTCCTGAGAAGCCATTGGTCTTTGGAAAGATTTTTTAAAGGGTTGCAACTGTAAATAGTACATGCAAGCAAGATAAAGCTTACTTTTGTGATAAATACATATTTGGAGTTAGCTCCTTTCATAAGCCCAAAAATACACTATTTGTATGGTTGTTAAAAGCCAATTGAAACTAATCAAAAGCCTTCATCAAAAAAAGAATCGCATACAGCACGGTCTATTCATAATCGAGGGAGAAAAAGGAATAGCAGACGCTCTAGCGAATGATCTTACTCCATATAAATTGTTGAGCTCTCAGGTAGGTTCAAATGTAAATTCTTTTGAAAAAATTTCTGAAAAGGAGTTTTCTCAAATTAGTGCCCTGAAAAACCCCAATGGATACTTAGGCGTTTTTAAAATACCCAAGCAGGCAGCACTAGATTTCAAAGATTGGGTGGTGGTACTCGACGGACTTCAAGATCCAGGGAATTTGGGAACTATCATAAGACTCTGTGATTGGTTTGGTATAAAACAAATCCTCTGTAGTCCAGACACAGTAGATGTGTATAATCCAAAAGTAGTTCAAGCGAGTATGGGGTCTTTAACGAGGGTTTCTGTGTATTACGAACCAATTATTCCATTAATTAATGGGTGTAAAGTCCCTATTTATGGAACATTTATGGAGGGAACTCCTATTGCTAAAATTGCTTTTAAAACACCAGGAATTATTGTTTTTGGAAATGAGGGCAATGGAATTTCTGCTGAGCTAAGTAAACATATCACTGATAAGGTAACAATTCAGGCACATGAATCTTCTGCTGCAGAAAGTCTGAACGTGGCCAACGCAGCTGCTATAGTTTTTTATGAAATGAGGCGGGAGCTACTCAAAGGTTAGCACTAAAAACACTCCTCTAGAACGCATTTTGTGAATATTTGCTGTCCAAGGACTTTGTGGGTCAGCGTCCCTTATGGCGTCGTCCGTGAGAGAAAATACACCTCGAATAGAAGGCGTGAATTTAAAATAAGACAAATATATATCTATCCCAACGCCAATCTGGTATCCGTAATTCCATTTTTTGACTTTAAAAGTGCCACTTTTATTGTCGTCTATGCTGTTTTCTTTGCTGCTTAAATTAATGGCGGCATAGGGACCTCCTACAATAAATGGCCGCCAATTTCCAATTCTATTGGCGCTAAATTTTAAAAGCAATGGGACATTAATATAGGTAGATTTTATTTCCCTAATGCTGTCTTTTTCGGTAATTAGGTTTTGATTTTTAAATTCAAGGGTGGTTTTTCCGCTGTAAAAGCCTGGCTCTAACCTCAAGTCTAAAAGTTCATTAATTCGCATTTCACCTATTAAACCTACATTGAATCCGGTGCTTTTTTGGACTAAAATCTCCGTAACTTCTTCAGATGAGTTGGTGTTATAGCTCGGGTTTAAATATGAAATTTGATAATCAAATTGATTTAGGCCAACAAAATAGCCCCAGTTTAAGGGTAGTTTGTCGTCATTAGGAATGTTAAGCACCGCATTTTCATTGAATTGCCCCCAAGAAAAACTGAAGTTTAACAGCAGAAAACCCAAAAAAATCACATATTGCCTCATAAGTATAAGCAGTCTTATTTTACTGCTTGGTAAATTGTTGCTACACCAAAGGTTTGCGGATGGTGCACTACTGTAGTAAACCCAATTTCTTTTAAAATATTGTTGAACCTTTCTCCATGAGGAAATTGAGCAGCAGATTCTGATAAGTAAGCATAAGCGCTTTTGTCTTTTGAAAAGAGTCTTCCTATCAAGGGGAGTAAATTTTTAGTATACAATGCATATCCTTGTTTGAAGGGTGTTTTCTCAGGTACGGAGGTTTCAAGAATCACTAGGCTTCCCTGTGGTTTTAAAACCCTGAGAATTTCTGAAAGACCTAAAGTAAGGTTTTCGAAATTTCTCACCCCAAAAGCTACAGTCACAGCATCTATGCTATCTGCATCAAAGGGCAATGCCTCAGAATCTCCAATGATCATGTCAATTTTATGATTGAGATTTTTTTGAGAAACTTTTTCTATGCCCACAGATAACATGCCAGGAGAGAGGTCTAATCCGATAATTTTTTCGGCATTGGTCTCTGCTAAGTGAATGGCCAAATCACCAGTACCAGTGGCAATGTCTAGTATATTTTTTGGGTTTGTAGCTTCAATAAGCGCTACCACTTTTTTTCTCCATGAAATGTCAATTCCAAAAGAGATTACCCTATTTAAGGCATCGTAGTTTTGCGCAATACCGTTAAACATATTACGCACTTGCGTTTTCTTTCCTTCTTCTCTATTTTGATAAGGTTTTACAGGAGTATCCATGCTTTTTTTTTACAAAGATAGCTTTTACATGGCTTTATAAAAGCACAATTAGGGTCAGTATCATATAATTGTGTAATTTTGCCCCATAAAGCCTAATGTAATATACTGTGTTAGGTTTGTAACAAGCATATGCTTAACATCTTACACCATTCATGAAGATTATTATTGCAGGCGCTGGAGAGGTTGGTTTTCACCTCGCTAAATTACTTTCTTACGAATCTCAAGATATTACACTAATTGATTCTGATAAAGAGAGTTTGTCCTACGCAGACAACCACTTAGATATTAGGGTCTTAAAAGGAGACGCTACTTCGATTGGTATTTTAGAGGAGGCCCGTGTGGGGCAATCAGACCTTGTCATTGGGGTCACTTCTTCAGAAACCACCAATCTCACCCTGTGTATGTTAGCAAAACAATTGGGGTGTAAAAGAACTATTGCTAGGATTTCAAATACGGAATTTATAGAAAATAAGGAGCGTTTACGCTTTTCAGACCTGGGTATCGATGAGCTTATTTCTCCCGAAAGGCTTGCTGCAACTGAAATACAATTATTGATTAACCAATCTGCCTTTAACGACACCTACGAATTTGAGGAAGGTAAATTAATTATGGTGGGTATTTGCCTTCCCTCAGGGGCTCCTTTTGTAGGCAAAACTGTAAAAGATGCTGCAGAGACATTTTCCGAGGTCCATTTTATGCCCATCGCTATAAAGAGATCTGGAACACAGTTCACTATAATTCCTAGGGGAGATAGTATTTTTCATGCAGAAGATCAGGTGTATTTTATCACTTCCAAAGAAGGGGTAGAGGAGCTGTATAAAATGACAGGAACCGTTAAGAAAGACATTAAAAATGTCATGATACTCGGTGGTTCAAAAGTGGGTCAAAAGACAGCCAGGGATTTATGTAGTAGGAAATTCAATGTAAAGCTCATTGAAAAAGACAAACAAAAAGCGACAGATTTAGCGGAGCAACTCCCCAATGCTTTAGTAATTAATGGAGATGGTCGCAATGTAGAATTATTGGAAGAAGAGAGTCTTTCAGCTATGGACGCTTTTATTGCTGTGACAGGAAATTCAGAGACCAACATTATGTCTTGCTTGGTGGCCAAATCTAAAGACATTAAAAAGACTATTGCCTTAGTAGAAAACATGGATTATTTTCAATTGTCCCATTCTATTGGAATAGACACCTTAATCAATAAAAAGCTTTTGGCTGCCAATAATATTTTTAGGTATATCCGAAAAGGTGAAGTGGTGGCCATGACGCGACTCAACAATTTAAATGCTGAAATTTTAGAATTTATTGTAAAACCTAATTCAGCAGTAAGCGGAAAACTAATTCGAGAAATTGATTTTCCTAGGCTGGCTACTATTGGAGGAGTCATTAGAGATGGCGAAGGTGTTATAGCATTAGGAGCCTTTAAAATCACCGAGGGAGACCGAGTGGTGGTTTGTTGTTTGCCAAGCGCCATACCCAAAATTGAAAAGCTGTTTTTATAAATGCGCTTAAACGGAAAGATTATCATGCACCTAATGGGTTTACTGTTGCTTTGCAATGGGGCTTTTATGTTGGTGGCAGCTTTGGTGAGTGGTCTTTATAAAGATGGTGTTACTATAGAAATTACTATGGCGGCAATTGTCACTATGCTTATAGGGCTTGTGTCAATGTTTTTTACAAGAGACCATAAAAAAGAAGTAAAGCCTAAAGAGGGCTATATTATCGTTACTTTCGGATGGTTGGTCATGTCTATATCTGGGGTGTTACCCTATTTGTTTACAGGGTCTATTCCAGATGTAACCAATGCCTTTTTTGAAACTATTTCTGGCTATACCACTACTGGTGCTAGTATCTTAAATGAGATAGAATCCCTTCCCAAGGGTGTTTTATTTTGGAGAAGTCTAACCCATTGGATTGGAGGCATGGGTATTATTGTTTTGGCCATTGCAATTTTGCCTTTGTTGGGTATAGGGGGCATGCAATTGTTTGCAGCAGAAGCCCCAGGTCCAAGTGCAGATAAATTGCACCCGAGAATAACAGATACTGCTAAACGCTTGTGGCTTATCTATGTTGGCTATACGGTGGCAGAAACGCTGTTATTGAAACTAGCGGGAATGGACTTTTTTGACGCAATGAATCATGCTATGGCTACATTGTCTACAGGAGGTTTTTCTACTAAAAATACTAGTTTGGCATTTTGGAATGACCAACCGCTCATTCAGTATATTGTGATTTTATTTATGTTTTTGGCGGGCTCTAATTTTGTGTTGAGCTATTTTGCCTTTAAGGGGAAAGTTCAAAAGGTTATTAGAGATGAGGAATTTAAGTTTTATACTGGTTTTATAGTATCTTTTAGCATTATAGCAGCCTTGGTGGTCTTTTTTCAAGCGCAACCACAAGTTTCTGAATCTTTGCCCATGGTTTTAGGTTATGGAGAAAGTGCTTTTAGACATGCGTTGTTCCAAGTTTTAGCTGTAGTGACTACCACGGGATTTGTAACGGCAGATTTTACAGCTTGGACCCCATTTTTAACCATATTCTTCTTTGGGTTAATGTTCTTGGGTGGTTCAGCAGGATCTACTGCTGGTGGAATTAAGGTCATGCGCCACCTATTGATTATAAAGAATGGCCTGTTGGAGTTCAAAAGAACCTTACACAGCAATGCAATTATTCCAGTGCGCTATAACAACAAAACAGTTGCAGAGAGTATTGTGTTTAATATTATTGGATTTTTCGTGCTTTATATGCTGTTATTTATTATAGGTGCACTTGTATTGGCATTTATGGGCTTAGATTTTGAATCTGCCATAGGTGGTGCAGCTACCTCATTAGGAAATGTAGGTCCTGGACTAGGTTCCTTAAACCCACTGTCTAATTTTAACGACTTACCTGTCTTAGGAAAATGGTGGTGTGGGTTTTTAATGATTTTAGGTAGGCTAGAACTCTTTACGGTCCTCATTTTGCTTTCCCCTTATTTTTGGAGAAAGATTTAAGTTTATTCTCATTTAAATTTAGTAGAAATAGATCATTTAAAACTAAAAGCGGGCTTCCTTTGGGAAGCCCGCTTTTAGTTTATAAGTCTCTAACAGAATTAAGCGTTTACCGCTTTTTTAATTCTTGCCATAGCTTCTCTAAGTGCTTCTTCAGAGGCAGCATAGGATATTCTAATACAGTTTGGATTTCCAAATGCCTCTCCTGTAACGGTAGCGACCAAAGCCTCTTCCAATAGGAAAATAGCAAAGTCAGAAGCATTGTTTATTTGTTTCCCTTTTAAGGTTTTTCCAAAGAATTCACTCACATCTGGGAACACATAAAATGCGCCTTCAGGTATATTGAGTCTAAACCCTGGAATTTCTCCTAATAATTCAAGAACTAAATCCCTTCTTTGATGGAAGGCTTCAATCATATGAGAAATACTACTCACAGGAGCCTTAAGTGCAGCTATGGTAGCCCTTTGAGCAATAGCATTGGCTCCAGAAGTATTTTGTCCTTGAAATTTAGTACAAGCCTTAGCAATCCATTCGGGAGCGCCAATATAACCAATACGCCACCCGGTCATAGCAAATGCTTTTGAAACCCCATTGACCGTGATGGTTCTGTCGTACATCCCTGGAATTCCAGCAATGCTCACATGGCCTCCAACAAAATTAATATGTTCGTAAATTTCATCGGACACTATAAATATATTGGGGTGCTTAGCCAATACTGCTGCCAATGCGGTTAATTCCTCATGGCTATATACAGATCCACTTGGGTTACAAGGAGAGCTAAACCAAATCATTTTTGTTTTTGGTGTAATCGCTTGTTCCAATTGGTCAGCAGTCATTTTAAAGTCAGTGTCTATACTGGTAGAAACTTCAACAGGAACCCCCTCTGCTAGTTTTACAATATCACTGTAACTCACCCAGTAAGGAGCAGGTAAAATGACTTCATCTCCTTGGTTAAGCATGACCATAGCAATATTTGCAAGGGACTGCTTGGCCCCAGTAGAAACTACAATCTGATTGGGTGCATAGTTTAATTGGTTGTCTCTAGAGAATTTTTCTGCAATGGCTTCTTTTAAATCTGCATACCCATCAACAGGGGAATAGCTTGAGTAATTATCATCAACGGCTTGTTTGGCAGCAGCTTTGATAAAGTCTGGGATGTTAAAGTCAGGTTCTCCTAAGCTGAGTCCAATAATGTCTTTTCCAGCTGTTTTTAATTCCCTTGCTTTGGCAGCCATTGCTAATGTTGCAGAGGTAGCCATTCCGTTAATTCTGTCAGATAAATGTTTCGTACTCATGTTGTTTAATATTGTAGACTCGGTTTTTGACCTAGCGTCTTTAAATGTTTAAAATGCGAAATTATGGCTTTTCTGGTGGTTTTATACTCGTGATATGGCAATTCAAACTCCTTAGCCGTTTCTTTCACAATTTTTGCAATTTTTGTGTAATGTACGTGACTAATATTTGGAAAAATATGATGTTCAACCTGATGGTTTAAGCCTCCGGTAAACCAATTAATAATCCTATTCTTTGTGCCAAAATTTACCGTAGTGAACAATTGATGAATGGCCCAGGTATTTTTCATATCTCCTTGTTCGTTTGGAACAGGGGTGTCTGCATGGTCAATGATATGGGCCAATTGAAATACGATACTCAGTATTAATCCAGCTACATAATGCATGACAAAAAAT